>JAQGMO010000240.1 GCA_028292315.1 Herminiimonas sp.
ACTTTTACCTACTGGGATAGGCGCTAAAGCATCATCGGAGGGCGGCGCAAGCCGCCCTTTTTCATTCGGCCGCATGGGTGGGAGTCGCGTAAACGTTGCCTTGGCGCGCCAGCCGTTTTATAATCGCGGGTTCAGCAGCTCAACCCCGGCAAGTGAGCGGCAATCGGGTCAAGAAGCAAGACGACCGACGAAGTGGCGATTGGCTACCCAACTATTTGAGGCAATCATGAAAGAAGGCGCACACCCGAATTATCGCGAAGTCCTGTTCCACGACTTGTCATGCGATTTCAAATTCATCACCCGTTCGACCCTGCAAACCCGTGAAATGGCTGAATTCGAGGGCAAGCAATATCCTCTGGTAAAGATTGAGGTTTCCTCGGAATCCCATCCGTTTTATACCGGCAAGCACAAGATCGTCGATACCGCGGGCCGTGTCGAAAAATTCCGCCAAAAGTTCGGCAAAGTCGGATCCAAAACAAAGGTTGCAGAATAACTCTGCCGCTTCGTTTCAAAAAGGCAGCTACGGCTGCCTTTTTTATTAAGCATATCGAAACAATGACCGACCCGATGTGCGAATAAAACCACGCTGCGAAATCCAAACCGACAATTCCAGATGAAGCCAGTCCGCCTCCCCGCATCCGCCACGCTAGCGCTTCCGCGCTGGGGGTTGTTTGCACTCTGCCTGCTGTATATCCTGCCGGGCCTGGTGCGGCGCGACCCGTGGAAATCCGATGATGCTGCCGGCTTCGGCATCATGTGGACCATGGCGCGCGGCGGCCTCGACGACTGGCTGCTGCCGCATATCGTGGGCCTGCCGGTGCCTGAAGAAGGTCCGCTGGCGTTCTGGATAGGCGCAATATTCATACGGCTGTTCGGCTGGCTGCTCGGCGATGCGCTGGGGGCACGGATCGCCACCATCGGATTCTTTTTGATCGGCGCCATGTCGGTCTGGTACGCAACTTACCTCCTGGGCCGGCGCACCGAAGCGCAGCCGCTCAGCCTGGCTTTCGGCGGCCAGCCTGAACCGCGCGACTTCGGCCGCACGCTGGCCGACGGCGCGCTGCTGATTTACCTGGCCAGCCTCGGGCTGCTATTGCGCAGCCATGAAACCACGGCCGAGGCCTTGCAAATTTCCCTGGTTGCGTTTGCCATGTACGTGTCGGTGCTCCTGTTCGAATCGCGCTCGGCGCGCGCCGCGATCATACTGGGAGTGACGCTCGGCTTGCTGGTGCTTACCCGGGGCTGGGTGCTGCCGCTGGCATTATGGATCGCCCTGCTGGTCACCGCGGCACTGAGGGACCGCGCCACCGCCCTCCTGCTAATCCTGGTCAGCCTGCCCTTCGCCATGCTGATTGCGGCATCCTGGCCGTTCGCCATTCATCTGGCGCAGCCACCGAATGGCGCCGCCGCGCTTGATGCCTGGATGGCATGGAATAGAACCCAGGCGGGCTGGCCGGTGCAGTCCACCCTCTCTTATCTCCCGCGCTACGGCATTTGGTATGCCTGGCCGGCCTGGCCGTTCGCGGCCTGGGCGGTGTATGCGTGGCGCAAGCAAGCGCGCGCCCTGCACATCGTCTTGCCGCTCGCGTTTCTCGCCGCTTTCGCGCTATTGGCCCTGCTCAATCCGCACCCCGACGAAGCCGTCCTGTTACCCTTGCTGCCGCCGCTCGCAATCCTGGCGGCATTTGGCCTGCCGACCATGAAACGCGGCGCAATCAATGCAGTTGACTGGTTTTCGGTAATGACCCTGACCACTTGCGCCGCATTCATCTGGGTCGGCTGGATCGCCAAGCAGACCGGCTGGCCGGCGCAAATCGCGAAAAACGCGTTCAAGCTTGCGCCGGGCTTCCGGCCCGAGTTCAACCTGATCGCCTTCCTGATTGCGCTGGTGGCCAGCATCGGCTGGATCATGCTGGTCCATTGGCGGCTTTCGCGCCAGCCGTCGGTCTTGTGGCGCGCCGTGGTGCTGTCGTCGGGTGGCGTCATCCTGTGCTGGCTGCTGTTGATGACGCTCTGGCTGCCCTGGCTTAATTACGGCAAGAGTTATTCGGGCGTAGCGCAACAGATCGCCGTCAAGCTGCCGAAGACCGCGTATTGCGTGGACACGAACGTCGGTCCCGCCCAGCGATCCTCGTTCGCGTATTTCGGGGGAGTCGACTTCGCCCGCTTCGGCGAGCATCGATGCGATTATCTGCTGTTACAGGACAATATAAACAACAAGGATGGCGCCCGATTGCTGGCGGAATATCCTGGCCGCTGGAAGCAGTTATGGGAAGGGCGCCGGCCATCCGATCGCGATGAGCGATTCCGACTATATCAACGTGTGAAATGAGCTCCGGGGAAGCATTGAAACCGACTGCCGGCCATACCCGACGCATTGCGGAGCTGGCCTGGCCGCTCCTGGTAGGTCAACTGGCGGTCATTGCCAACGGTGTCATCGACACCGCCATGACGTCGCGCTTTTCATCGACCGACCTGGCGGCCCTGGCGCTGGGCGCTTCGGTTTACGTCAGTGTTTTCGTTGGATTGAGCGGCGTTCTGCAGGCACTGTCCCCTGTCATCGGGCAATTGTATGGCGCACGGCGGTTGAAGGAAATCGGATATGAAGTCAAGCAGGGAACCTGGCTTGCGTTATTCCTGAGCCTGGCCGGCTGCCTGGTTCTGCTGTTTCCGCAACCCTTGCTGTCGCTTGCGCACGCGTCGCCGGAACTATCCGAAAAGGTCACGCTGTACCTGCGTATCCTGACGCTGGCCCTGCCTGCCACTCTGGGCTTTCGCGTCTACGCGGCACTCAACACCGCGCTCGGAAAACCGAAAATGGTCATGGCGATCCAGGTCGCCGGGCTGGCGCTTAAAATACCGCTTAATACCCTGTTCATATTCGGTGGACTGGGTCTGCCGGCGTTTGGCGGTCCAGGCTGCGCCATCGCGACCACCGTCACCGCGTGGATCGGGCTGCTGGTGGGGCTGACGCTATTGCGCACGCTGCCGTTTTACCGGGAGATCGGCTGGTTTGGCACGGGATTTGTCGGTCCGCAGTGGCGCGCCCAACGCGCATTGCTCAAGCTTGGCATTCCGATGGGCCTGAGCTACCTGATCGAAGTGACGGCTTTCACCTTCATGGCGCTGTTCATTGCGCGCCTCGGCGAAACAGTGGTTGCGGGACATCAGATCACGGCCAATTTTGCAACCGTGCTTTACATGGTGCCGCTGGCGATAGCCAATGCGACCGGCATCCTGGTGGCGCAGGCGATTGGTGCGCGCGAACTTGATCTGGCGCGCCGGACCGGCTACGCGGGCATCCGGCTTGCAGCCGCGCTATCGGTCACCGTAGGCCTGCTCGTATGGCTTGCACGCGCGGCAATCATCCAGGCTTATACACCCGATCCGGCGGTGGTTGCGGCCGCCCTGCCCCTGTTCCTGTTCATCGGGTTTTACCAATTGTTCGATTCGGTCCAGGTCACTACCGCATTCGTGCTGCGGGCGTACAAGGTCGCAGTCATACCGACCTTGATCTATGCGGTCGCCTTATGGGGCGTTGGCCTGGGCGGCGGCTATCTGCTGGGGCTTGACCCGCTCGGCATCGCGCCCGACGCGGTGCGCGGCGCGGCCGGCTTCTGGCTAGGCAATAGCGCCAGCCTCGGATTGGTGGCGGTGGGATTGTTATGGTACTTGCACGTGGTGCAGCGGAGGGCGGCGCAAGGACCGAATTCGTCCGGCGCCCGGCCGTCATAGATCGGCGAGCACCCGATGCGCCAGCGCCTTGGCTTCTTCGAGCGCTTCTTCCGGCGTGTCCGACACCGTATTGACCATGCGCGGCGCTTCGTCGAAGGACGCGTCATTGATACGTGTGAGTAACACCACTCCCTGGTATTTGCCGTTGGGCAGGCGCTGAATGTCCGCTTCGGCCTTCCAGTGTTCCTTGGTGTAGGTAACAGCTGCCATAAGCTCGCTTCCTTTACTTTTGGTACTAACTTAAATAGTTTATTGCAGAGCGTACATACCCTTTTTGCGACAGCACAAAGACGACGCCGCTCAGAATTCCTGTTGCTCGATCGCCCTGGTAGCCCGTTGCCTGGCGGCTTCCAGCGCTTCTTCGTCGGATCCGAACAATCCGACCGGGATATAGGTTTCGGCAATTTCCGGTTCGCGCGACAGCCGCACGAAAACCTGCGCTTCGTAGGTGCCGTCCGGCTGTTTAACCGATTCGATGCGCGCGATATGGGTCCCGCTTTGCAGAACGTGCCCTGTCATGAATCCTCCAAATCAAAAACCTGATTGCGGTTCGAATTGCAAATTACGTTCGGCTAGCTCGGATTATGATCAGGCACCGGGTCGTCTTCCGGCGGCGGAATGCCCGGCATATGGTGATGTTCCTCGTCTTCCCTGACCGGGTCATGATCCGGCGTAGGAATCGGCGCTCTATGCATTATTGCACCTCATAACTTAAATTATCGTGGTAAGAGAGTGACAACTACACTCGCACTCAGTTCCTGTTCTCCACAAGGAATCATGCCCGGACCGGCGTAAAGCCGCTGCAGCCGCGATCCCGCGACCGGTATGAGGCGCCTATTCTGTACCGATCGGCACATGGCCGGAACGGAATCGCTCTGGCCCAGGCGGCTGCGGCGACGGGATACCGACGCGGTTTTATCCTTAAGGACCCAGTTCAAAGGTCAGGTTACCCCAATAGCTGTCCCAATCGGCGCCGGAGGCGGCATTGGCGGCCGTCATATGAACGACGCTGATCATCCAGGGGCCGGTCCAGGGCAAGGTGAAGCCCGCCTTGCCATCCGCGCCCGTGCGCGCCTTGATGACCAAGAGCTGGCCCCCGCGCTTATTCCAGGCTTTCACCAACGCGCCCGCTAGCGGCTTTTGATCGAAGTAGAGCTGAAATTCAAGGGTCTCGCCCGCCGATCGGGCAAGCGGATCCGCCAGCGGCACTATCTCGAGTTTCTGGCCGCTGCGAACACCGTAGGTGGCATCCGAACTTCCGCCTGCCCGCAGCAGGGTTTTCACATGGCGGCGATAGCGCTCGCGGCCGGGCGTTGCCGCCGACCCGGCGGCTTCACGGCGCTTGATAACCGTATCGAGACCCTCGTCATGCAGGTAAGCGTGAAATTTGTCGGCGGAAAGTGAAATCACTGTAGGCTGGGTATCGAACGCCAGCATATGCGTGCCTGGTTCCGGTATCTGTACCGGCAATGTTTGCAGCGCGGTATTGCGTGGAATATGCGCTTGCAAGTCGCGCGCCCCACCTTTTGAAAAAAGACGCAGCCCCGCAATCCGCTCGATAACAAATGGCGTCGGTTCACCATCGAAATTTTCACCGACGTTCAGGCTGAGAACGGCGACGGAACCCGGGGCCGGTGAAAAAGGCTCGGCCCACATCCAGTACTCGTGCGCGGCGGCCGGCAGGGCCGTTGCGACGGCGAGAGAAGCAAATGCAAAAAGTGCGCGGGCGATTTTGTTCATGCTGTTTTTTTTGCGTCTGGCGCTACAGGTTAAAAACTGAAACCCGCGTCGTGCGATGCGGGTTTCAGCAAGGCGACATCCCTTACATTCCCCTACATTACCGCGGCCGGCGACGTTTCTTCAGGCGCAGTCACCGCTACCGAATCGATTTCAACTGGCGGTGTATCGTCTGGAGCGGTCAAGACCAGCGTGGAAACATAACCGGAAAAGGAATCGAAGACCGGCGTATTATTTGCCGAACCGCCGCCGCCTCCCCCGCCGCCGCAACCTGCCAACACTGCCGCTAAAGCCAGCGGCACCAGATAATTTTTCATCCTAATCTCCTTCTATCGTGAAACTTCAGGTACAAGCCTTGTTGAAGTATGCGGATCGATCACAGGCAATCATGGTGATCCGGGCAGCGGGGCCTTCACATACGGAAAAGTGCTATCGAACATGCTGCTGTCGACATAAGCGCCATCGGTGAAGTTGGCACTACCGGCCGGCGCATCCCCCGGCTTGCATTCGATACCTAATGTGCACAGTCGACCCATTACGACGCGTAAAGCAATGTCCACCACATCATCCCCGAGGCGACGCCCGTTGGGGAAGCCGGCATTATCGCCACCAATGACGCCGAGACGATTTTGCGTTGCGCTTACCGCTGTCGAGGTATTCAGGCGCAGCATTTCCGACGCTACTACGTTAGCGGGCTTGTTAACGCCGGTTACACCGGTCAGAAATGCGGCAACCAGGTCATTCCGAGGGAAATTCGTTGGTGCCGGCACCTTGAACAGGATTTCGATCAAGGCCGGAAGGGTCGGGTTGGTGACGTAGCCAAGGAACTGGCCATCGCCGCTCGGCTTGCTGTGGTTGAACTGGTCCTTATCCTTCAACCCGATCACAACTTCGTTCACCAGAGGCATGCCCAATCGCGAAACCTGGGTCCATGCGCCGCCTTCCTTGGAGGCATTTCCACTCTTCGGCGTGGGGTTGAGCAGGCGGCCTTGACGCAGGCTGGCCGTGGTCCATCCTCCGATGACCGTTTCGCCGCCGCTGGTAAGGCAGGCGGTCGGCACTTCCATCGCAATCGACGTCACGTTTTTATTGGCCAGCGAATCCTTTCCTCCCTTTTCATCGCCAGTCGGGTCCTTGATGTTGATAAGGTCAAAGGTCTGGCCCAGGTTGACGACGAACGGGTCCTTGCGCTGTCCTACGAAGACGCGGCCCGGCGCGTTGCAACCGGGCAGAGTAATGTTGTAAATATGCTGATTGGCATAGCCGGCATAATCGGGGATCGATTTATTGCCGATGTTGTCCACCGGTTTGTCGAAAGCGGCGCCGCCGCCGCTTGCATTGCTGATGGCCTGGCGGGTTCCTGTCCGCCGGTCGCCGCTGACCTTGGTAATGGTGAATGTTTCACGAACATTCAGGCCGGCCGCAGCCGGGCCGCCGATGGCGCCGCCGTTGATCACGAGCGGAATCGACACTTTCGTTCCACCGACCATCAGCTGGGTATCGCGGTTCTCGTTTTTGAAGCGAAACTGATACGTAATATCTTCCTTGGCATCACCGTTGTTATCGATATGAATTTCATACAACGCATCCGGGTCCATCGAAAAATAGTTCGGACCGCCGAATGGATCCTGCAGCGGCCCATAATTGGCGATCAGGGTCGTATAACCGGCGCGGTTGGCTTCCGTGCTGCGGAACATGTAAAAATCGGTCGCGTCCACTTTCGGCTGACGCGTGATATAGGGTGCTTCACGATGACTCGATGCCGCTGCCGGCAAGGACACCAGCCCCATGAAGGCACTGGCTACGAGAGATGCTCCCAACGTGTACTGACTGACTAAACTAGGCATGGCGGACTCCTCAAGGATTGAAAGCGCAAAAAACGGGACTGCGTTAACCTGTACGGAGCGCCGGTACGACTGGATTCAAACCATGCGGG
>JAQGMO010000250.1 GCA_028292315.1 Herminiimonas sp.
TCCTTGGCTGATTGCAGCGCCAGGTTCAGGTCCTTCTGGTGCAGCTCGATGCGGAAGCCGGGGTTGAAGGTGCGGTTGATCATCCGCTCGGCATGCACTTCCAGGATGCGCGAATTGGCGAAGCCGCCCATCAGCGCGGCCCGCACCTTGGCCGGATCGGCGCCGGCCTTGCTGGCGAACAGCAGCGCCTCGCCGACTGCCGCGATGTTCAGCGCCACGATGATCTGGTTGGCCACCTTGGTGGTCTGGCCGTCGCCGTTGCCGCCCACCAGCGTGATGTTCTTGCCCATCAGCTGGAACAGTGGCTTGACCGTATTGAAGGCTTGTTCCGGGCCGCCGACCATGATGGTCAGCGTGGCCGCCTTGGCGCCGACTTCCCCGCCCGACACCGGCGCATCAAGATACTGGCAGCCGAGCGCGTTGATCCTCGCGGCGAATTCCTTGGTGGCGAGCGGCGAAATCGAACTCATGTCGACCACGATCTTGCCGGGTGTCAGGGCGCTGGCCACGCCGTTTTCGCCGAACAGAACCGCTTCCACGTTCGGCGTATCAGGCACCATCGTGATAATGATATCGGCCTGCCGCGCCACGTCGGCGCCGGAAGCGCACTGGGTGGCGCCGCCACCGGTCAGGCTGGCCGGCGCCAGTTTGTTGCTATGCACATAAAGCTGATGCCCTGCCGCCAGCAGGTTCGCCGCCATCGGCGTGCCCATGATGCCGAGGCCGATGAATCCAATTTTTGCCATGCCGCTTCCCCTGTTCCGTTATCGTCAAGTATTTCGTCAAATATCAAAGGTCCAGTTTGATCCGCCGCGACTTCGAGCGCGATACGCAGACCATCAGGAATTCCTGCTGCTCCTCCGCGCCCAGGATGTAATCCTGGTGATCCGGCTCGCCTTCGCAGTAGCGGGTCATGCAGGTGCCGCAGGTGCCTGCTTCACAGGAACTGTCCAGGTCCACGCCATGCGCGCGCAAAGCTTCCAGCATGGTCTGGTGATGCGGCACCGGTATGACGCGGCCGGTGGACGCCAGTTCCACCTCGAATTCTACCTCGCCGGCGACGCCCGGCGGCGGCGCGCTCAGTGCCGGCGCGCTGAAGCTTTCGAAGTGCACCGTCCCGGCCGGCCAATGGCTGGTGGCAGTGCGCACCGCCGACATCAGGCCGGCGGGGCCGCAGCAATACACCTGGGTGCCTTGCGCGCATTCACTGAACAACCGCATGACATTCAAGCCATTGCCGGGCACGCCGCCATCTTCATGAAATACCACGCGGCCGTCCGCCACCAGCGGCTCGAGCGCGGCCGAGAAAGCTGCCGAGTCGCGGCTGCGGCAGCAGTAATGCAGCACATGGTCGGCCTGCAGTTCGGCCAGCCGCGCCACCATGGCGATCAGCGGCGTCACGCCGATGCCGCCGGCCACCAGCACATAACGCGCCGCGCCTTCGATCAGCTCGAAATGATTGCGCGGTTCGGAAATCGCAAGGATATCGCCCGCCTTGGTATTCCGATGCAGCGCATCGGAGCCGCCGCGGCCGGCCGGCAGATGCAGGACCGACACCAGGTAGCGATGGCGCTCGCGCGGCGGATTGTGCAGCGAATACTGGCGCGCCACGCCGCCAGGCAGGATGACATCGATATGCGCACCGGCGGTAAACGGCGGCAGCGGCTCCGGCCGAAGCGGCACCAGTTCATAGGTATGGATGCCGGGCGCTTCCCAGGTGATGCTTTTTACGCGGACTTCCATGGGGTGTTTACTTTCAGTCAGGATCCGAAAAAAGGCTCGGGTATGCCGGGAACATCGACCTCGATCGACAGGATCGAACCGGCCAGCGGCTGCTTGCGCAGCGCGCTGTCCGACAGCGGAAAGCGCGCTGTCGTGACGAACAGGGTTTTCAGGTCGGGACCGCCGAAAGCGCACATGGTCGGACGCTGCGCCTTCACGCCGATCACGCGGTCGATCGCGCCGTCCGGCGCATAGCGCGCAACATGCCAGCCGCCGACATGGCAAATCCAGTAATAGCCCTGCGCATCGACCGCGGCGCCGTCCGGCCGCCCTTCCTGGATATCAATCTGCAGGAAAACCCGCTGATTGGCGATGGCGCCGCTGGCCTGGTCGAAATCCCAGGCCCACACATAATCCTGGCGGCTGTCGGAATGGTACATGGTCTTGCCATCGGGGCTGAATGCCAGCCCGTTGGAGCAGATCAGGCCATCCACCATGCGCGTGCAGCTGCCGTCAGGATCGTAGCGGAATAGCGCATTGACGCGCTTGTCCATGCTCTCGATATTGCTGCCGGCCCAGAAGCGGCCGCCCGGGTCGACCCGGCCATCATTGAAACGAATCTCTGGATTGGCCAGTTCGAAATCGAAGACCCGGGAGAGTCGCAGCTCAGGCTCCAGGTCCAGCATGAAAATCCCGGATTGCATGCCGGCGATGAGGCCGCCGCCGCGCCGGAAGCCGAAGCACCCGATCCGCTCCGGCATGGCCCACTTGCGGTTCTCCCCCGTCTGCGGGTCGAAGCGGTTCAGCGAGGGTTCATAGATATCGACCCAGTACAAGACCTGTTCGGTCGGATGCCAGCGCGGACATTCGCCAACCAGGGCCTGTGTTTGCAGCGCGCATTTGACTTCGTTCAAATCATTCTCCAATCTGGCCTTACGCGCTTTTCTTCACGATCGCATCGATTTCGATATCGCAGTTGCGCGCCAGCGCCGTCACGCCGACGCAGGTCCGCGCCGGCAGCTTACCGGCCGGGAACATCGATGCATAGACCTTGTTCATCCGCTCGTAATGCGCTTCGAAGCGAGTCAGGAAAACCCGCACCTGCACGATATCGCCGGAACCGAAGCCGGCCTTGTCCATGACGCTGCGCAGGTTATCGATGACAGTCCTGGTCTGGGCTTCTATGCCTTCCGGCACCAGGCCGTCAGCCGCGATCGGCATCTGGCCGGTGAGGAACAGCGTGTCGCCGCTCTGCACCGCATGGCTGTAGGGAGCGACCTTTTCCGGGCCGTCGTGGAATACATGGTAAATCGCGTCAGACATTGGCGGCCTCTTTCTTCGGTTCAGATGCCTGCGTGCCTTCGTAGAAGGCGCCGCTATCGCGCATGTCGCTCACCGCCTTTTCGACAAACGCCTGCCGTTCTCCCACCGGCAGGTGGTCGCTGTTCAGCACCACCGCGCATACCTTGTGGCCGAAGGCGCGCAGCACGGCCTGGTCATCGCCGTCGCGCTGCGGCACCTTGAGTATCGTTTCATTGTTGTAGGTCGGCGTAACGCCCTTGCCATGGAAGCGCGGCTGCTGCAGCGGCTTGCCGGCCTGGACATCGCGGATGCCGGCCCGGACCTGGCGCCGCATCAGCGCCACGCCCTTGTCGGTCGAGGCCAGGTTTTCGCCGGCGCGCGCCACGATCGGGCCCTGCGCCACGATCGCGTCCCAGTCGCCCGGGCTCTTTTGCCGCTCAAGGTAGGGCCGCTCGTCGGTCTGGCCCATCAGGTCGATCTTGTCGAGCCCGATATCGTCTTCCCTGCCTTCGTGGCGCGGATCGATCACGTCGTTGAAATGACGCCAGCCAATGACCCAGCAATGGGTATCGTCAACCGGCGTGATCCAGCGCGTGAAGGCCGCGCACAGCGCGAATTTCTCTTTTTCGCCATCCACGAAGCCGGTGCCGAATTGCGCGATGTTGGGCAGGATGACATCGCTGGCGCGTATCCACAGGTTGTCGCCGCAGCGGCGCGTCGCAATCGCCAGCAAGCCTTGCGGCGTTTCCATGAATTCAAGCACCGGCAACGCAGCGAAGGAAGGCGTGAACTGCACGCCGGTCACGATCGAATGCAGGTAAGCGGTATGGATAGGATCGGCCGCATTTTCATGCACCTGCAGCCAGTTGCACGGCATGTTCAGCTTGTATGGCACCAGCTTGTTTTGTTCCGGCCAGACCAGCGTGTCATAGACCGGGAACTCGGGCACCTGGTCGGGCGGGCCCATGTAGGCGAAGATCAATCCCATATGTTCATGCGTGCGGTAGGCGCCGTGGCAAATGGTTTCCTTGAGTCGGCTGCCAGGCGGCTCGCTCGGGGTCTCGAGCACCGTGCCATCGATATCGTAGGCCCAGCCATGATATGCGCAGCGGATGCCATGCTGGCCGATGATGCCGTATTCCAGCGAAGTGCCGCGATGGCTGCAGTGCCGGTGCACCAGGCCCAGGCTTCCGCTCTTGTCGCGGAACAGCACCAGGTCTTCGCCCAGCACCCGGATCGGCACCGGCATGTCCCTGACTTCCTCGACCATCGCAATCGGTTGCCAGAAGCGCCGCAGGTATTCGCCGCCGGGCGTGCGCGGACCGACTGAAGTCAGCGCCGCGTCGTCTTCAGTCGAACGGGGATTGAGGTAACCGCCAAAAGGCGTTATTGGTATTCTCGCCATGATGAAACTCCTAAAATGTGAAAATTAATGACCTGACGAATTCTTGTTGCGCGCCACCCGCCACGGCACCAGCCACCGCTCGGCCTGGCCAACCATGTAAAACAGCAGCAGGCCGGCCACCGACAGAACAACCAGCGCGGCAAACATGCGCACCACGT
>JAQGMO010000269.1 GCA_028292315.1 Herminiimonas sp.
GCCTTGGCGCGCTTCGGGTTGACGATGGGATTGTTGGCTGATGGCGCTTTCGGCAAGCCGGCCAGCATCGCCGCTTCGGCCAGCGTGATGTCCGGCAGCTTCTTGCCGAAATAGATTTGCGCCGCCGAGGCAAATCCATAGGCACGTTGCCCGAGATAGATCTGATTCATATATACCTCGAGAATCTGATCTTTCGACAGGTTTTGCTCGATTTTCCAGGCCAGCAGTATTTCATACAGCTTGCGCTTCAGCGTTTGCTCGCTGGACAGGAAAAAATTACGGGCTACCTGCTGGGTAATCGTGGATGCACCTTGCTTGGCGCCGCCCGACAGGTTGTGCAGGGCCGCGCGCGCAATCCCGAAATAATCGACTCCCCCGTGCTCATAAAAGCGGTCATCCTCAATCGCAAGCACCGCCTGCTTCATAATCGCCGGAATTTCCTTGAAACGAACGACATTGCGGCGCTCTTCGCCAAATTCGCCGATCAATACGTTATCTGCCGAGAAAATCCGCAGCGGTATCTTCGGGCGATAGTCTGTAAGCGAATCGAGCGCCGGCAAGTTGGGATAGGCCATCGTCAGCATGAAGCCGAGAATCAGCGCGCCAATGATCGCAAGGCTGGCCATTACGCCGACAATGCTCAGCGAAATGCGGGCGAACAGGCTTAATTGGCGCTTCGGCGCTGCGCGGGTCGTGCCACCGGTGGATTTAGAAGATGCCATGCAGGAAAATATAATTAGGTACGGCTTGGAAGAACGCAGTTCATACCATTATAACGGCAGGGGACCGGCGCGGGCGATCGCGGGTTGCAAACAGTTAAATCTGATGAATAACCAACGGTCGTGGGGTTTTGACAACGGATTTCCGTGTTTCTATGCGGAAAGTGCTTTACACCGGCGGAGGCTTATTGCTACGATTTAATGTAACGTTTGATCTTTCTCATCTAAACGCCGGTATTTTAAAAGAAATTTTCACAGCACCCATCTTGCTTCCGCGTTAGACAGATGTTGCGATGACGCGTTCACGCGAAAACACCGTTTCGGGGAGAAACGCTTGGCTTTAGATCTTGGATCCTTATTCGGTAAAAAAAATGCTGCCCTGATCGGCCTCGATATCAGCACATCCGGCGTAAAACTGGTTGAATTGTCCGAAGCGGGCAAGGATGGCCTGCGACTTGAGCGGTATGCCAGCGAGCCCTTGCCGCGCGGCGCCGTCGTCGACGGAAATATCGAGAATATCGAGCAGGTATCGGAGGCAGTGCGGCGCGTCTGGAAAAAAAGCGGCGCGCGCGCCAGGCTGGTCGCACTGGGCATGCCGCCGGCGTCCGTTATCACCAAAAAAATCATCCTGCCCGGCGGCCTGTCGGAAGACGAGCTTGAGCTGCAGGTGGAAAACGAGGCAAACCAGTATATCCCCTTCGCCCTCGATGAAGTCAGCCTGGATTTCGACGTGATCGGCGCGCTGCAGAATTCCCCCGAAGATGTCGAAGTGCTGCTGGCGGCGTCGCGCAAGGAAAAAGTCGAGGATCGGGTTGCGGTCGCGGAGGCGGCCGGCCTCAGGCCGACCGTGATGGATATCGAGTCGTATGCGGCGCGCGCCGCGATCGACCGCATCACGGCGCAATTGCCGCAAGGCGGGCAGGGACAGATCATTGCCCTGTTCCAGATCGGCGCCCATATCACCCACATCTCGGTGCTGCTGGACGGCCAGCCGCTGTACGAGCGCGAGCAGCCGTTCGGCGGCAATCAGCTGACCCAGGACATCGTGCGAGCCTATGGCATCTCGCCCGAGGAAGCCGAAGTCAAGAAAAAGACGGGCGATCTTCCCGAAGGTTTTGAGCGCGAATTGCTGGAGCCATTCCTGGAAAACGCCGCGCTCGAAGTGACCCGCGCGATCCAGTTCTTTTTCACCTCCACTCCTTACACCCGCATCGACCAGATTTTCCTGGCCGGCGGTTGCGCCATTATTCCGGGACTGGTGGATAAAGTCGCCAGCCGGACCAAGGTGTCCACGTCCGTCGTCAGTCCGTTCAAGGGAATGCAGCTGGCCTCTTCGATACGTGAAAAGCAGTTGCGGATCGACGCGCCGGCTTACCTGGTCGCCTGCGGTCTCGCGTTGCGGAGGTTCGACTGATGATTAAAATTAATCTGCTTCCTCATCGGGAAGCGAAACGCAAGGAACGCAAGGCGGCATTCCTTGCCATGATGGTCGTGTCTGTTTTTCTCGGCGCTGTCATCGTCATGGCCGTCGGCGGCATCATCTCCAACCAGATTTCCAATCAAAACCAGCGCAATGAGTACATCAGGGCCGAGAACGCACGGCTCGATGTGCAGATTAAGGAAATTGCGACCCTCAAACAGGAAATTGAAGCCCTGATCGCACGCCAGCGCGCGGTGGAAGACCTGCAAAGCGACCGCAATCAGCCGGTGTATCTATTGGATGAACTGGTCAAGCAGGTGCCGGAAGGGATCTATCTCCGCTCTTTCAGGCAGGCCGGCCAGCGCGTGGTGCTGAACGGTTATGCACAGTCCAATGAACGGGTGTCGGAACTGTTGCGCAATCTAGGCAATAGTTCACCCTGGCTCGAGCGCCCGGACCTGGTGGAAATCCGTTCGGCCGCGGTCGGTCAGGGCAAGGATGCCAAGAAAGTCTACGATTTCACCGTCAATGTCGGCATCAGGCGTCCGCGCGACAAGGAAGCGGTTGTCGCGGGAACCACAGCCGCAGCGCCTGGCGCGCCCGCTCCGAGCCCCGCTGCGATGCCTGCCGCGTCGACGAAACCCTGATAGGAAAGACGCATCATGGCAAATCTAGGAAATTTGAGCGGGCTCGGCGAGCAATTCCGGAACCTGAACGGCCGGCATCCAGGTCAATGGCCTTTCATACCGCGGATACTATGCGCCGTTGCGGTGCTGGCTGCCGTGGTCGGCCTGGGCTGGTACCTGCACTGGGATGGCCAGCTGGAAGAACTTGCCCAGGGCGAACAGGAGGAAATCAAGCTTCGGGAAGCGTACAAAGTCAAGATTCAGCAGGCGATCAATCTCGATGCTCTGCGCAAGCAAAAGGAACAGGTTGGCGAATATGTCGCCACGCTCGAAAAACAGTTGCCGAGCAAGGCTGAAATGGATGCGCTGCTTTCCGATATCAACCAGGCCGGTCTCGGGCGCGGGCTGCAATTCGAGCTGTTCAAGCCGGGACAGGTGATCGTGAGGGATTATTACGCCGAACTGCCGATCGAAATCAAGATTACCGGCAGTTATCATGATGTCGGCGCATTTACCAGCGATATCGCCAATCTCCCGCGTATCGTCACGCTGAATAACCTGAACCTGGCGACTGTTAAAGATGGCCAGCTGACACTGGATGCGGTCGCCAAGACATTCCGTTACCTCGACGCGGAAGAAGTGGCGGCTCAACGCAAGGCCGAGGCGGCCAAGAAGGGGCCGAAGAAATGACGCTTTCCCATTTTCCTCATTCGGCACGCGCCGCATTGATCGTCATGCTGCTATCGGCGCTGGCCGGTTGCGGCGACAGCGGCGTGCAGGAAGTCCAGCAATGGATGGATGAGACCAAGCGCCAGACCAGGATCGTGATTCCAAAGTTGTCGGAACCGAAAACGTTCACGCCGTTTATCTACGGCGGCAAAAGCGCAGTCGACCCTTATTCGCCAGCCAAGCTGGCGGTTGCTCTTGCAAAGCAAAAATCCAGCTCGGAAAGCGCATTCAAACCGAATCTGGACCGGCGCCGCGAGCCGCTGGAAGCCTATCCGCTCGACAATTTGAAAATGGTGGGCACGCTGCGCAAGGCGGGCGCCAGCTACGCACTGCTGCAGGCTGATAAATCGCTGTTCCAAGTCAAGGTTGGGAATTACATAGGGCAAAACTTCGGCATGGTTACCAAAATCACCGAAAGCGAAGTTGAACTCAAGGAAATCGTACAGGATGCGTCAGGCGAATGGGTCGAGCGCAATGCGAAGTTAGAGCTGCAGGAGAGTAAAAAATGATTATCGGAATGAAACCGAATTGGAACATGATCTCACGTCGATTCTGGCAGCAGTGCGCATTGGCCTGTCTTGCACTTGTCAGCAGCTTTGCGCATGCGCAGGAAAATACCATTGAGTCGATCAGCGCGAATCAACAGGGATCGAATATTATCGTCAGGGTCGCGCTCAAGAAACCTGTGGCCAAGGCACCGATCGGATTTACGATTTCGAACCCGGCCCGCATCGCGCTGGATTTCGCGGGCACCGATAACGGGACCGGCAGCGCCACCCAGGACATCGGCATGGGGGACATCCGCAACCTCAATATCGTCCAGGCCGGCGACCGATCCCGGCTGGTCTTCAACCTGAAGCGTCCGCTGAATTACGCCACAGTAGTGGATGGTAATACTGTCACGGTAACCATCGATGGATCGGGCGGAATTGCGATGCCGGTCAATGCGGCCGGTGCGCCGGCTCCGTCCGCGCCGGCCGCGAGTGGCAAGCTGTCGATCCGCGATATCGATTTTCGGCGCGGCGCGGCGGGCGAAGGCCGGATCGTGATCGACTTGCCAAGCAATCAGATCGGCGTGGATGTGCGTCAGCAGGGCCAGAATATTCTGGTCGATTTCCTTAAGACCGGCTTGCCGGAAGCCTTGCGCCGACGTCTCGAGGTGACTGACTTCGGCACCCCGGTGCGTACTGTGACAACGAGTCAGCAGGGCGAAAATGTGCGGATGACGATCGAGCCGAAAGGGTTGTGGGAACATAGCGCCTACCAAAGCGATTCCCAGCTCGTGATCGAAGTCCGGCCGGTGAAGGAAGAGCCGAACAAACTGAGCCAGGGCACGCAGGGCTATCGCGGTGAAAAATTATCGCTGAACTTCCAAAACGTGGAAGTCCGGGCGGTGCTGCAAGTGATTGCCGATTTCACCGGCTTGAATATCATTACCAGCGATACTGTCAGCGGCAATCTCACGCTGCGGCTGAAAGACGTGCCGTGGGATCAGGCACTCGATATCGTAATGCAGGCCAAGGGCCTCGATATGCGCAAGAATGGCACGGTATTGTGGATTGCGCCCAAGGACGAATTGCTGACCAAGGAAAAGCTTGAACTGGAACAGCGCTCGCAGATCGCAGAACTTGAGCCGCTGCGGACCGAAACGTTCCAGTTGAATTACCAGAAGGCCGAATCATTCAAGACCTTGCTGGATAACGCCGGCGGCGGCGGCCGCAGCATTCTGTCGAAGCGCGGCAGTGCCGTTATCGATTCGCGCACCAACCAGTTGTTCGTTACCGATATCGGCTCGAAACTCGAGGAAATTCGCAGGTTGGTGCAAAAGACCGATATTGCGAGCCGTCAAGTATTGATCGAAGCGCGTATCGTGGAGGCGCGCGATGACTTCAGTAAAAATCTCGGCGCCAAGCTTGGTTTTGGCATTCAATCGGTCGCGCAGGGCGCAAACGTGGCGTTTGGCGGGCAGCAACTGGCGCCGCTGGCATCCAATCTCTCGGTCGGCGGAAATTCAGTGAATTTGCCGGCAACCGGCTTGAACGGCGGGTCAGCCGGATCGGTGGCGCTGACCCTGTTCAATGCGGCGGCTTCGCGGTTCATCAGCCTGGAATTATCAGCGCTGGAATCCGATGGAAAAGGTAAAATCCTGTCAAGTCCGCGTGTGATTACTGCCGATCAGCTCAAGGCGACCATTGAACAGGGCACTGAATTGCCGTACCAGGTTGCAACCAGCAGCGGCGCGACATCACTGGCGTTCCGCAAGGCGAACCTGAAGCTGGAAGTGACTCCGCAGATTACGCCCGACGGAAATGTTATCCTTGAGGTCGATGTCAACAAGGATTCTGTGGGCATACAAACGCTGCAGGGCTTTGCGATCGATACAAAACACGTGAAAACCCAGGTGTTGATTGATAATGGCGGTACAGTGGTGATTGGCGGTATCTATACTCAGAACGAGCGCGATACGATTACCAAGGTTCCTTTGTTCGGTGACGTGCCGGTAGTCGGTAATCTGTTCAAGAATCGGTCGCGCATTAATGAAAGAACTGAATTGTTGATTTTCCTTTCGCCGAAGGTTCTTAATGACAAGGTAGTAGTGAGGTAAGCTGAATTGAATTTATTTATCGCAGCACGTTCTGCCGTGGGCTCGTGACCAGTACAGGAGGCGTGCCCCGCAATATTTTCCTGGTCGGTCTGATGGGTTCCGGAAAGACCACGGTTGGCCGCGCCTTGGCCAAAAAGCTTAACAAGCGGTTCATCGATTCCGATCATGAAATCGAAGCGCGTACCGGCGCTTCGATCCCGCTGATTTTCGAAATCGAGGGCGAACAGGTTTTTCGCCAGCGCGAAGCGGAAGTGATCCGCGACCTGACCGCGCAGGATGATATCGTGCTCGCCACTGGCGGCGGCGCCATTCTCGATCCGCAAAGCCGGGCCTACCTGAAAGAACGCGGCACCGTGATTTACCTGCGGGCCAGCGTAAACAGCATCCTGCAGCGTACCGGCCATGACAAGAATCGTCCGCTGCTGCAAACCGCTGATCCGCGCAAACGGATCGAGGACATGTCGAGGCAACGCGAGCCGTTTTACCGCGAAGTCGCCGATCTCGTCGTCGAAACCGGCCGGCCTAACGTACAATGGCTGGTGCATGCAATCGCCACCCAGCTGGAAAGCCGCGCGTCCGAGCACGCCGCATCCTCGGGCACAAGCGACAACCCACACGCACCTTTAACTGACATGAATACCCGGCAACCCGCACCGCTTACCGTCAATGTCGACCTCGGCGAGCGCAGTTATCCGATTACGATCGGCCATGCGCTGATCGATGATGCCGAGCGCATCCTCAAGCATGTGACTGGCACGAATGTCGCGATCGTGACCAATACGATCGTCGGCCCCTTATACCTTGACCGCCTGGCGCAGCCGCTGCAAGCGGCGGGAAAGCGTGTCATCACTATCGTATTGCCAGATGGCGAAGAGGAGAAGAACTGGGCCAACCTGATGACAGTATTTGATGTCCTGCTGCGTGAAAAGTGCGATCGCAAGACCACGCTGGTCGCGCTCGGCGGCGGGGTCACGGGCGACATGACCGGTTTCGCCGCGGCGACCTTCATGCGCGGTGTACCGTTCATACAGGTGCCGACCACCTTGCTGTCGCAAGTGGATTCATCGGTGGGCGGCAAGACGGGCATCAACCATCCATTGGGCAAGAACATGATCGGCGCGTTTTACCAGCCGCAGGCGGTGATCGCCGATACTGGTACGCTCGCCACCCTGCCGTTGCGCGAACTCGCGGCCGGACTGGCGGAGGTGATCAAATACGGTGCTGCCATGGACGAGCCGTTTTTCGACTGGATCGAAGCGAACATCGCGAACCTGGTCGGACGCGATCCGGGCGCCCTGGCTTATGCAATCCAGCGCTCATGTGAAATCAAGGCTGACATCGTAAGACAGGATGAACGCGAAGGCGGCTTAAGAGCGGTCCTGAACTTCGGCCACACCTTCGGCCACGCGATTGAAGCCGGCATGGGTTATGGCCAATGGCTGCATGGCGAAGCGGTCGGATGCGGCATGGTCATGGCGGCCGACCTGTCGGCGCGTCTCGGCTTTATCGATCAGGCCGCCAAGGCACGCTTGCGTGCACTGGTCAAGGCGGCCGGATTGCCGGTGATTGCGCCTGATCTCGGCTTGCAGCGCTGGCTGGAACTGATGCAGGTCGATAAGAAAAACGAAGGCGGCCAGATCCGCTTCATTTTGATGAAGCCGCTCGGCACGCCGTTCATCACGACCGTGCCGCAAGAGGCATTACTGGCAACTATAGAGACTTGCACCGCCAGTTAGCCGATCAATGAATTTCGAAGCGCACCTCGCCCCCTACGCCGCCCATTCGGCACAATCGCGAGGGCGCAGCTTCGCGGAACCGCAGGCCGAAGCGCGCACTGAATTCCAGCGCGATCGTGACCGCATTATTCATTCGACCGCATTTCGCCGTCTTGAGTATAAAACCCAGGTGTTCGTCAATCATGAAGGCGACCTGTTCCGTACCCGGCTCACGCACAGCCTCGAAGTCGCCCAGATTGCGCGTTCGATTTCCCGCAACTTACGGCTGAACGAAGACCTGGTCGAGGCGATCTCGCTGGCGCATGATCTGGGGCATACGCCGTTCGGTCACGCGGGACAGGATGCCTTGAATGCCCGCATGAAGAATTACGGCGGGTTTGAACATAATCTGCAAAGTTTGCGCGTTGTCGATGCGCTTGAGGAGCGTTATGGCGCCTTTGACGGTCTCAACCTGATGTTCGAAACGCGCGAAGGGATACTCAAGCATTGCTCCCTGGCGAATGCAAAAAAACTCGGCGCGATCGGCCAGCGTTTCATTGATCGCAAGCAGCCGACGCTGGAGGCGCAACTTGCCAACCTGGCCGATGAAATCGCCTATAACAACCATGATATAGATGATGGCTTGCGGTCCGGTTTACTGACGATTTCGCAGTTGAATGAAATCGATTTTTATGCACGGCATGGCCGCGAAGTGGAAAGTGCATACCCTGGCATTAGCGGGCGCCGGGCCATCAATGAAACCGTCCGGCGCATGATCAATGCGCTGATCGTCGACCTGATCGGCACATCGCAACAGCGCATAGGCGATATGCATCTCAAAACCGTGGATGACGCACGCAGTGCCCCGCCGTTGATCGCATTTTCAGAGAAGATGCAGCAGGACGCGGTGCTGCTCAAGCGTTTCCTGCGCGAGAATCTTTACCATCACTATATGGTCAATCGCATGACCAGCAAGGCGCGCCGCATTATTACCGAGCTGTTCGACGCCTTCATGGCGGAGCCGATGCTGCTGCCGCCGGATTATCAGCTTCCCGCCAACGACGATGCCGATTCGCTTGCAAAGCAGGCGCGCAAGGTCGCCGACTACATTGCCGGCATGACAGATCGTTATGCGATGCGCGAATACCGGCGCTTATTCAGAGTGGATGAAATTTAATGATCGGAATTTTGCGATTCGGGTCATACGCCGATTTGCGAATCGGAGTGCGACTGGCTATAGACGATCTATGAGTCCCGGCAAATAAAAAGGGCGCTCTTATGCGCCCTTGATTTTGACTGCCGAACGGTTCGGCAAAGTCAGCCGGAATTATGATGCGGCGGCTCCCGCGTCAGGCATGCCTGGTTCCGGGATATGCTTGATTCCCGAATGTTGATGATCCTGGATCTTGGTTTTATATTTGATGACTTGACGGTCGAGCTTGTCAATCAAGGTATCAATCGCTGCATAAATATCCTGGGCGATACTTTCAGCATGCAGGTCCTTACCGCGGACATGCAGGTTTACTTCTGCTTTCTGGCGTTTCTCTTTCTCAGTGAGCTTATCCACAGTCAGAATTACGGCTATATCAATCACATGGTCGAAATGGCGTTTAATGCGCTCCAGCTTGTTTTGCACATATTCACGGATGGCGGGTGTCAATTCGAGGTGATGTCCACTGATGGTGAGATTCATACAACGCTCCTAAAAAGTGGTCGCTGGCGGTTATGTCGTGCCGGCGCAGACTGGCTACGACGGACCACAGCAACGTGAGACAAACTACAATGACCTGCGCAGATTAACCGGCGGAATTTTCAGGGCTTCACGGTATTTGGCGACAGTCCGGCGCGCAACCACCATGCCCTGTTCTGCCAGCATATCTGCTACCTTGCTATCAGAAAATGGGTTTTTGGGGTCTTCCGCTCCTATTAATTGTTTGATGAGTGCCCGAATCGCCGTTGATGAGGCTTCTCCCCCAGCCTCAGTAGCGACATGGCTCCCGAAAAAGTATTTTAACTCGAACATTCCATGCGGGGTAAGCATGTACTTTTGGGTTGTCACACGGGAAATTGTGCTCTCGTGTAGTCCTAGTGTATCAGCTATTTCGCGCAAGACAAGGGGCCGCATCGCCACTGCGCCATGCGAGAAAAAATTCCGTTGCCTATCAACAATGGCCTGAGCGACGCGCAAGATCGTATCGAAGCGCTGGCGCATATTTTTGATGAGCCATTTTGCTTCCTGCAATTGTGACGTCAATGAACCTTCGCCTTTGCTTTGCTTCAGAATATTCGCGTACAGCGCGTTAACCCGCAGCCGCGGCATCACGTCATGATTGAGCGTTACCTGCCAGCCGCCCTTGCTGCGTTTGACGATCACATCCGGCACGACATAATCGGATGCATCGGTCGCGAACACGGCGCCCGGGTGTGGGTTGCATTGCCTGATCACGACTTGCGCTTCGCGTAAATCCTCATCGTCGCAATCGAGCGCCTTTTTCAACTTGTTGAAGTCGCGCTGCGCAAAAAGGGAGAGATAATTTTCAATGATCTTCAGCGCCATGCGCCGTGTGACCATCGGAATATTTGGAAAACGTTTCACCTGCAGCGCCAGGCATTCGGCGGCGTTGCGCGCACCGACACCGGCCGGGTCGAAACTCTGCAAAAGCTTGAGCGCAATCGACAACTCATCGATATCGATTTCCAGTTCGGGCGGCAGCCTTTCGTGTATCTCTTCGAGCGACTCTTCCAGGTAACCATTGTCATCCAGCGCGTCGACCATCAGTTCAACCAGCGCACGATCGCGCTGGTTATCCACGGTAACCCGCATTTGCTCGAGCAAATGTTCACGCAGGGTCGATTCATGCCCTTCGAGCTGCGGCCGGGCGTCATCATCTTCAGGCGCTTTCGATGTGCGCGCCACATCGTCGAAGCTCCAGTCGGAATCGGCGGAATTCGCGTTATCCGCATTGTCGACACCGTCGAATACACCTTCCGCATCGGCCGGCGCGGTGGCGGCTTCGGCCGCTGGACCTTCCGCCGTTGAAGCAGGCGTCGTCGAGCCCACCGAGCCGTCGCTTAACAGGCGGATCGAATGATCGAGAGGATCGTCGAGACGTTCCAGCAGTGGATTGTCGGCAAGGATTTGTTCAAGTTCCTGGTGCAGCTCCAGCGTCGACAGCTGCAGCAGGCGGATCGACTGCTGCAGTTGCGGCGTCAGCGCAAGATGCTGCGAGATACGAAGTTGAAGAGTCTGTTTCATGTGATCCGTTTCCGTTACATCCGGAAGTGTTCGCCGAGATACACACGGCGCACTGATTCGTTTGCAATGATGTCGTCCGGTCGGCCGCTTGCCAGCACTGATCCCTGGTTGATGATGTAGGCATGGTCGCAAATGCCCAGCGTTTCACGCACGTTGTGATCGGTTATCAAGACACCGATGCCGCGCTCTTTCAAAAACCGGACGATACGCTGAATTTCAATCACGGCAATCGGATCGACACCCGCGAACGGTTCATCGAGCAAAATGAAACGCGGACTGGTTGCCAGAGCCCGTGCGATTTCGACGCGCCGCCGTTCGCCGCCGGACAGCGAGAGCGCCTGATTTTCGCGCAGCTTTTCAATCTGCAGTTCGGACAACAAGGTATTCAAGCGTTCCTCGATGGCCGCCTTCGACAGCGGCTTGCCGTTTTCACGCTGCAATTCAAGCACAGCCCGGATATTGTCCTCGACCGTCAGCTTGCGAAACACCGACGCTTCCTGCGGCAGATAGGATAAGCCCATCGTTGCGCGGCGGTGGATCGGCAGACGCGAAATATCGATGCCGTCCAGATCGATCGAGCCGGCATCGGAGGGAACCAGGCCGACGATCATGTAGAACGCCGTGGTTTTGCCGGCGCCGTTCGGCCCTAGCAATCCAACCACTTCGCCGTTCTCAACCTGCAATGAAACATCGTGCACCACCTGGCGCGCGCCATAACTTTTTTGCAAGCCGCGGACTATCAGCGTACTGCTCATCTCAAGGACCCTTGGTTTCATTACGCGGCTGAATGACCGCCTTGATGCGTCCGGCGCCAGGTTTGCTTTCACCGCTAGCCATGTTATTCACGGAAAAAAATTCGGCCTTGCTATCGTAGGAAATGAATTCGCCTTCCACTTCATCGGTCGGTTTAGTGCCGTCCAAAAGTTTGATGTTCGCTTTCACAAAAAATTTTGCCACTTCAGTCTTGCTGTCGTACTCGATGCGGTCGGCCGCTTGCCCTTCGATCCATAGATTCGGTCCGCCATCGCGTTTCTGGCGAAAGGTCGCCGCGCCGCCGGGCGCCGCGAATAGCGTAGCGTACTGGTAGCCGGCCGGATCCTGCCTGACTACCATCTTGTCGGCTTTCAGGATGAGCGTCCCGCGCACCAGCACCACGTTACCGGTGAAGGTGTTGATTTGCTTGACTTCGTCATAGGCCATCTGGTTCGCCTCGACATTGGTGGGTTTATTCGCATCCGCTTTCTCGGCATGCGCGCCGCCGGCGGCGATCGTACCGAACAGGAATAGCATCAAGGAATAAATTCGATTCATGAAAAGTCTCTGATAAGGTGCATTCGTTTATACATGAACTGGGATATCAAGGCGACACAGGCTGCGCCGGGGGTTGATATGTAGCATGAACATTGCTCGACAGCCGAAGTTCGCGTGTTGCATTGTTCGCGACCATTCCAGTGCCGGTCAGTTTTGATTTTCCCAATGTAATTTCAACCGGTTTGTCGGTTTGCATCACATCGTCTTCGGTCAGTATCAGCAGGTATTCCGACTTCAGCTGAAACGATTCGGTGCGCGCGCTTGCAGGGCGATCGATCTGTACGTTTTCATACATGTGCAACTTGCCGTTATTCTGGTCGGCCAGCGCACGCACGGCGCGGGTTGTCATAGGCGGCCTGGTGTTTGACAGGCTGTGCACGACCGGCAGGTCGATCGCGTGCGTATTATCGACGGGATTATGCGTAAGCTTGTCGCCGGAAATGTTGTACTGCGCTTCGCCTGATTTCGACATCCTGACAAAGTTGAATTTTTCGACGAAGTAATCCGGCTCGCTGCGCGTACCCTGCGTAGTGGGGTCTTCGCTCGATCTGCGCATCACTTCAAGCACCCAGAAGCTGCCCAGTGCCAGGGTTGCGCTTATCGCGAGCACCATCATCACGCTGAATCGGCGTGCCGGGCGCTCGCGGATCATGTCAGGTACGGCGCCAGGGCCGCCTCGTAATTGCCTTGGGCGTGCAAAATGAAATCGCAGATTTCGCGCACCGCGCCGTGGCCGCCACCGGCCTGCGTCACATAATGTACCCGCTTGCGCACTTCCGGATGCCCATTGGGAACACTGGCGGCAAAACGCACGCGCGTAAGGATAGGCAAATCAATCACATCGTCGCCAATATAGCCGCAGGTTTCAGCGCTGGCGCCGCATTGTGCCAGGAGCGCGCCGAATGCCGCGAATTTGTCATGCGCCCCCTGGTAGACATGAAGAATGCCCAGATCGGCTGCCCTGCGGGCCACAATCGCTGACTGACGGGCGGTGATGATCGCGGTCTCGACGCCGGAACGCTGCAGCAGCTTGATGCCGTGGCCGTCAAGTACGTTAAAGGTTTTGATGACTTCGCCGTCTGCTCCAAACTGCAGGCTGCCATCGGTCAGGATGCCGTCCACATCGAAAATCATCAGGCGGATATCCGCCGCGCGGGGGCCGGGTTGTATATCGGCTGGCATCAGATTACCTTGGCTCGCGTGAGGTCATGGATATGCAGCGCGCCCACCAGTTTCCCGGCGTCATCCGCAACCAGCAACTGGTTGATTCGATAATGTTCCATTACTTCAACCGCTTCAACCGCCAGTTGACCGGGACGGATCATGCGTGGATTTGCGTGCATCACGTCGGCGATCGACAAGGTGGAAAAATTTACCTCTTTCTCAATCAGGCGGCGCAAGTCCCCGTCTGTAAATACGCCGACCGGGCGATAATCCGCATCAACGATAGCGGTCATCGCCATGCCTTTCGCGGAAATTTCCAGCAATGCGGCATTCAGGGATACATCGGGTCCGACCGCCGGGATCGCATCGCCGCTGCGCATGACGTCGTACACATGCGTCAGCAGGCGGCGGCCCAGCGCGCCGCCCGGGTGCGAGCGGGCAAAATCCTCTTCGCGAAAACCACGCGCATCGAGCAAGGCGACGGCAAGCGCATCGCCCATGGCCAGGGTCGCGGTGGTGCTAGCGGTTGGCGCCAGATTCAGCGGGCAGGCTTCCTTTTCCACGCCCACGTCGAGATGAACATTGGCCAGTTGGGCCAGGCTGGATGTGGCATTGCCGGTCATGGCGATCAGTTTGGCGCCCATGCGTTTGACCAGCGGTACGATTGCCATCAACTCGCTGGTTTCGCCGGAATTGGAAATCGCAATGAATGCATCGTTTTCGGTGATCATGCCAAGGTCGCCATGCGCCGCTTCGGCCGGATGGACAAACAGGGCAGGGGTGCCGGTCGACGCCAGCGTCGATGAAATCTTGCGCGCGATATGGCCGGATTTTCCCATGCCGGATACTACGACCCGGCCGCTGCAATTCAGTAACAGGCCGATCGCGCGGGCGAAGCTATCGTCCGGGCTATCAGAAATCCGGTTCTTTATTGCAATTATCGCATCGGCTTCGATTTGAAGCGTTTCGCGCGCCAACTCAAGCGCATGCCGTGCACGTTCGTTATCAAAAGCTCTCGACAAGGTTTTTCCATAGGTTACACTCATGCCGAAAGTATAAACGAATTAGGAAAGCAAAAAACCTGCCAGACATAACAAAAAATTTTAACTTGATTCAAATCAAATTATGCTATAGAGCCCTTGTGCATCGCATCCATATGCCAAATCATGTTTTCCGCTCTTGAACTCACTCTAATCCTGCTCGGCGCAGCCGTCCTGGGCGTGGTTGCGTTTCGCATGCTGCATCTACCCCCGATGCTGGGATATCTCACGGTCGGCATCCTGATCGGGCCGCATGCGCTCGGAATGGCGGAAGACAATCACGCGACACACACACTGGCCGAGTTCGGGGTCGTGTTCCTGATGTTTTCGATCGGACTCGAGTTTTCCCTGCCAAAATTATTATCGATGCGGCGTACCGTATTCGGCCTCGGCATGGCGCAAGTGTTATTGACCATTTTCGCAACGATGCTCTTCGCGTGGATGATGGGAGAGCTCGCGCCGCGGTTTTTCAACATCAGCTGGCAAGCCGCTTTTGCGCTTGGCGGCGCGTTGGCCATGTCATCCACTGCGATCGTGTCGAAGTTGTTGACTGAACGGCTGGAACTGGAAAGCGAGCATGGACGGCGCATTATCAGCATCCTGCTGTTCCAGGATCTGGCGCTGGTACCTTTGCTGATCCTGGTTCCCGCGCTGGCCAATCCTGCCGGAAACCTGGCGGCAACCCTGTCATGGGCCGTGCTCAAGGCGATTTTCGTGCTGGTGCTGTTGCTATTCATCGGCCAGAAGCTGATCCGTAAATGGTTTCAGATCGTCGTCCAGCGCCGCTCGCAGGAATTGTTCATGCTGAACCTGCTGCTGATTACGCTGGGCGCGGCCTGGATCACCGAAAAGGCCGGCCTGTCGCTCGCGCTCGGCGCCTTTGTCGCCGGCATGCTGATTTCCGAAACCGAATACAAGCACCAGGTCGAAGAGGATATCAAGCCGTTCAGGGATGTCTTGCTGGGTTTGTTTTTCATTACGATCGGCATGTTGCTGAACGTCCGGCTGGTCCTGGAATACTGGTGGCTGGTACTGTTGCTGCTGATTGGTCCGGTAATGCTCAAATTCGGTTTGATCGCAATGCTGGCCAGGATGTTCGGCGCCTCCACCGGCGTGGCCCTGCGCACCGGCCTGGCTCTCGCCCAGGCCGGCGAATTCGGTTTCGTTCTGCTGAACCAGGCCGGTGGCCTGAAGCTGATCGATCCGCTGCTGGTGCAATTGATCCTGGCATCGATGGTGCTGTCGATGCTGATTGCGCCTTTCATCCTGGCCAAATCGGACGCGATCGTGCTGAAGCTGTCCGCCAACGAATGGATGATGCAGTCGGTCGCGCTGACGCAGATTGCGGCCCGCACCATGGCTACGCAAAAGCACGTGATCATTGCCGGCTTCGGCCGCAGCGGTCAAAGCCTCGCGAAGCTGCTTGAAGAAGAAAAGATCGCCTATCATGCGCTCGATCTCGACCCCGAGCGCGTGCATGAAGCGCAGGCCGCCGGGGCGAACGTTTCCTACGGTGATGCGGCCCGCCGCGAGAGCCTGGTCGCCGCGGGCATCCACCGGGCCGCCGCATTGGTGATCACTTACTCTGGCACCCCATCTGCGTTGAAGCTGCTGCGTCATGTGCATGAACTGGCGCCGACGCTGCCGGTGATTGTGCGCAGCCATGATGACAGCGATATCGATAAACTGCGTACCGCCGGCGCGGCCGAGGTCGTGCCGGAGGCGATCGAAGGGAGTCTGATGCTGGCCTCGCATGCGCTGCTGATGCTGGGCGTGCCGCTGCGGCGCGTCCTGCACCGTGTGCAGGCGGCACGCGGCGAGCGATATGCCGCGTTGCGCGGCTATTTCCACGGCGCCGGCGATGCGTCCGACGATGCTGAACATCTGAATGTGCGCCTGCATTCGGTATCGCTTTCCGATGGCGCCCGCGCGGTCGGGAAATCGCTGGCGATGCTCAACCTGGCGGCGCTGGGTGCGGAAGTCACTGCGATTCGCCGCAGCAAGGCCCGTATCGATGTGACGCCCGACACGGTTCTACACGAAGGTGATATTGTTGTGCTGCGCGGCGCGACGGAAGGTATCGCGCTCGCCGAAGAGCGTTTGCTGAAAGCGTAATGTGAAATCTGCGTGACCGCGCGGTCGGGAACGAGGCTGCAAAAGAAAAATTCATAAATGGAAGCCTTTTACCGCATTCTTGGGATTATCCTGCCGGTCCTGGCCATCGTCGCCGTAGGCTATGGCTATGCGCGGCTACGCGGCGCAAGCGTGCGCACCGATATGGTGGCGGTCAATCGGGTCAGCATGGAAGTGCTGTGTCCGTTCCTGATGTTTACAGCGCTGGCCGCAAAGGATTTCGATGTTGCGCACAATGGCTTGCTGATCGTGGCTGCCGTCGTCGTCTCGCTCGGTTCGGCTTTGCTGGCCTGGCCGGTGGCGCGGATGTTTGGTTACGATGTGCGTACTTTCGTGCCGCCGATGTTGTATAACAATTGCGGTAACATGGGCTTGCCGCTTTCGATGCTGGCATTCGGCCCATCCAGCCTGTCGGCTGCAGCCGCGTTGTGGGTCACAAGTAATGCCGTGTATTTCTCGGCCGGGATCAAGATCGTCGAGATCGGCAAACACGGCCGCCGCAGTTCGTTTCGTGCATTCATCACCAGCCCGATGATGCTCGCCACAATTGCAGGCTTCCTTTTTTCATTAGCGCACATCACCGTCCCGCCAATGTTGTTCCAGCCCCTGAAAATGATAGGCGACGCATGTATTCCATTGATGCTGTTTGCGCTGGGCGTCAGGATGCGGGAGGTCACGTTCAAGAGTTGGCAGATCGGCCTGGTGGGGGCAGTGGTATGCCCGGTGACGGGACTGATCGTCGCATGGCTGCTCGACAGCCTGTTTCAACTCACGCCGCTGCAGCGCGGGCAGTTATACCTGTTCGCATCCTTGCCGCCGGCGGTATTCTGTTTCATGATCGCCGAACAATATAACCAGGAGCCGGACAAGGTTGCATCGATTGTCATGCTGGGGAATGTGGCTTCGCTGGTATTCGTGCCGATCGGGCTGTGGCTCGGGCTTCCCTAGTGCGCACTCCGCCCCGAGGCGCCACGGACGGAAAGCGCCGACCGGGGCGCCTACAATGTGGGCAATATCCGGAACTGCTCGTCCATCGCAACCGGGTCGGCTACCTCATCGACCGTGACTTCATGCACCCGCGCCCCGGACGGCCCGTGCCACGCCCAGTCGATAATCTGCGCGAGCACCGCATCGCCTCCCGCCACCATCGCCTCAACCGAGCCGTCCGACCGGTTGCGCACCCATCCCGACAAGCGCAGTGCATGGGCCCGCGCATTGAAACCGGCACGATATCCGACCCCTTGCACCAGGCCGCGGATGCGCAGTTGCCTTACCATCATTTTTTTTTCAACAAAGGGGCGAGATATTTCCCGGTGAAGCTTCTCGCATTCTTTGCCACGTCTTCCGGCGTTCCGGTCGCAATGATTTCGCCACCGCCGGCGCCGCCTTCCGGCCCGAGATCGACCAGCCAGTCCGCCGTCTTGATCACATCGAGGTTATGCTCGATGATCACCACCGTGTTGCCCTGGTCGCGCAGACGGTGGATGACCTTCAACAGCAAGTCGATGTCGTGGAAATGCAGGCCGGTGGTCGGCTCGTCCAGTATGTAAAGCGTGCGGCCGGTATCGCGCTTCGATAACTCGAGCGACAGCTTGACCCGCTGCGCTTCGCCGCCCGACAACGTGGTCGCGCTCTGTCCCAGCCGGATATAACCGAGGCCGACATCGAGCAGGGTTTGCAGCTTGCGCGCAATGACCGGCACCGGTTTGAAGAATTCATGCGCCTCTTCGACCGTCATGCCCAATACTTCAGTAATGTTCTTGCCCTTGTAATGGACTTCAAGCGTCTCGCGGTTGTAACGCTTGCCGTGGCACACGTCGCATGGCACATAGACGTCCGGCAGGAAATGCATCTCGACCTTGAGCACGCCGTCACCCTGGCATGCTTCGCAGCGGCCGCCTTTCACATTGAACGAGAACCGGCCCGCGGAATAGCCGCGTTCCTTGGCGGCCGGAACAGTCGCAAACAAATCGCGGATCGGCGTGAACAAACCGGTATAGGTGGCCGGATTGGAACGCGGCGTGCGTCCGATCGGCGCCTGGTCGACTGAAATAACCTTGTCGAAATGCTCCATCCCGCTGATCGATTCATGCGCCGCCGGTTCGGCATGCGAGCCATACAGGTGCCGCGCGGCAGCGTGATACAGCGTGTCGTTCACCAGGGTTGACTTGCCGGAGCCGGATACGCCGGTCACGCAGGTCAGCAAGCCGACCGGCACGTTGAAAGTGACATCCTTCAGATTGTTGCCGCTGGCGCCCGATATCACGAATTGCCGTTTCGGATCGGCCGGAGTACGCTTCTTCGGCACCTTGATTTCAAGCGAGCCGTTCAGGTATTGCGCGGTCAGCGATTTCTTGTTTTTCAGGATTTGCGCCAGCGTACCTTGCGCAATGATTTCACCGCCATGCACGCCGGCGCCGATTCCCATGTCCACCACGTAATCGGCGCAGCGGATCGCATCTTCATCATGCTCGACCACCAGCACGCTGTTGCCGATATCACGCAAGTGTTGCAGCGTGCCGATCAGGCGGTCGTTATCGCGCTGGTGCAAGCCGATCGAAGGTTCATCCAGTACATACATCACGCCGGTCAGGCCGGAGCCGATCTGCGATGCCAGCCGGATTCGCTGCGCTTCGCCGCCGGAAAGGGTGTCGGCGCTGCGTTCCAGCGACAGATAATCGAGACCGACGTTGTTAAGAAATTTTAGGCGCGAAACGATTTCTTTAATGATCCGGTCCGCGATTTCCCGTTTCGCGCCTTTCAGCTTCAGATTTTCAAAGAAGGCGAGGGTTTCGCGCAACGGCGTGGCGGCTACTTCATAAATCGAGCGCTCCTGGTTGCCGGTCCCCACTTTGACATAGCGTGCTTCGATGCGCAGCCGCGCACCTTCACAGGAAGGGCAATTCTTTTCATTGATGAACTTTGCAAGTTCTTCCTTGACCGCCATCGAATCGGTTTCGCGGTAGCGGCGCTGTAAATTATTGACCACGCCTTCGAACGCATGCTCACGCACGACCGCGCGGCCGCGTTCGTTGATGTACGTGAATGGAACCGTCTGGCGGCCTGATCCGTACAAGACGACTTGCTGCGACTTTTCCGGCAATTTTTCAAACGGCTCGTCGACATCGAATTCATAGAATGCCGCGAGATTCGACAGCAGCTGAAAATAAAACTGATTGCGGCGGTCCCAGCCCTTGACCGCGCCCGAAGCCAGCGACAGGTTAGGAAATGCAACGATGCGTTTCGGATCGAAAAATTCGATATGCCCGAGGCCATCGCATTCCGGGCAGGCGCCCATCGGGTTATTGAACGAGAACAGGCGCGGTTCAAGTTCCTGCAGCGAATAGCCGCAAGTCGGGCAGGCGAACTTGTTGGAATATAAATGTTCGACGCCGCTATCCATTTCCAGCGCGATCGCGCGTCCGTCGGCAAGACGCAGGGCGGTTTCAAAGCTCTCGGCCAGGCGCTGCTTGAGGTCGGGCTTGACCTTCACGCGATCGATCACCACGTCGATCGTATGCTTCTCGGTTTTCTTCAATTTCGGAAGGTCGTCGATTTCGGCGATACGCGCCTTGCCGGTGCCGCTCTGGATCCGAAAGCGCACGAATCCCTGCGCCTGCATCTGCTCGAACAGGTCCACGTGTTCACCCTTGCGATTGGCCACTACAGGTGCCAGGATCATCAATTTGGTGTCTTCCGGCAACGCCAGCACGGCATCGACCATTTGCGATACCGATTGGGCAGCCAGCGGCTTTTCCGGATGCTGGGGACAGTACGGCGTGCCGACGCGCGCATACAAGAGGCGCAGGTAATCGTGAATTTCGGTGACGGTGCCGACGGTGGAGCGCGGGTTGTGCGAAGTCGCTTTCTGTTCGATTGAAATCGCCGGCGACAAGCCTTCAATCAAATCCACGTCCGGCTTTTCCATTAACTGCAGGAACTGGCGCGCATAAGACGAAAGCGACTCGACATAGCGCCGCTGTCCTTCCGCGTACAGCGTATCGAACGCAAGCGAAGACTTGCCGGAGCCGGACAGCCCGGTAATCACGATCAGTTTATTGCGCGGTAAATCAAGATTGATATTTTTGAGGTTGTGCGTGCGCGCACCCCGGATGCGAATTTCTTCCATGAATACTTTCAGCGTAAATTTCCCAGCGGCTATATCGGCGGCTACAATATTGATAATGTTGTCAAAAACATTGCGCGGGCTTAAACGGGTCAACCTGATACTATAGCGGGTTTTGATGTGCGTCGCATTCAGTCAGTCCTTAAGCGGTCCTTGTCGTAATAATCTACTATGTCCTCTACACCAGATATCGAACCCGGCGCGGGCATGACGCGTATGGAAATCCGGTCGAGCGCATCGCTCGCATCGGTTTTTGCATTGCGCATGCTCGGCTTGTTCCTGATCCTTCCAGTATTTTCAGTGCATGCAAAAGCAATGCCGGGCGGGGCTAATGCAACCCTGATCGGATTGGCATTAGGCATATACGGATTAACCCAGGCATTCGGGCAAATTCCATTCGGCATGGCTTCGGACAAGTATGGCCGCAAACGCATTATCATTATCGGTCTGATTCTGTTTGCGCTCGGATCGTTCATTGCTGCCGCTGCAACGAATATAGTTTGGGTCATCGTAGGCCGCGCGGTGCAGGGCTCCGGCGCAATTTCCGCTGCGGTGACTGCACTGATTGCGGATTCAACCCGGGAGGAACACCGGACCAAGGCAATGGCCATGGTGGGCGGCTCGATCGGCCTGACCTTTGCCGGATCGCTGGTGGCCGCGCCGCTTTTGTACAGCCTGATCGGGATGTCTGGCATGTTCGTGCTGATCGGCGTATTGTCGTTGTCCGCAATACTGGTCGTCGCATTTGTGGTGCCTGCTGCGCCGTCATTGCCGCCACAGCGGGTAGCGTTTCGCGAAGTGTTGCTGAACCCTGAATTGATGCGCCTTAATTTCGGTGTATTCGCATTGCACATGGCGCAGATGGCAATGTTTGTCGTGGTGCCGACTGCATTGGTGCAATATATGCAGATGCCGCTTCCCGAACACTGGAAAATTTATTTGCCGGTCGTGCTGCTGTCGTTCGTTCTGATGTTGCCGCCGGTATTCATCGGCGAAAAGCGCGGCGCGATGAAGCAGGTATTCATAGGCGCCGTCGGATTACTGCTACTGGTACAGATCGGCATGTGGGCAGTCCTGTCGCGGTCGGCTGAACATGGCTTTTGGCTGGTGCTGCTGCTACTGGTATTTTTTATTGCCTTTAACATTCTGGAAGCAAGCCAGCCGTCGCTGGTGTCGCGCTTTGCCCCACCCGGCGGGCGCGGCACGGCGCTCGGCGTCTATAACACGCTCATGTCGCTGGGCCTGTTTTGTGGCGGCGCGCTGGGTGGCTATTTAACACAGCATAGTGGTCCTTCGTCGGTTTTCATTTTCGGCGCCGTGCTTACTTTTGTGTGGCTTATAATTGCATCAAACATGAAAAACCTTCCCCGCCGTGGCGCAGCCCAGCGGGCCGTCGCAGTCTAATAGGAGAAATATATATGGCATCGGTTAACAAAGTTATCATCGTCGGCAACCTCGGGCGCGATCCGGAAACGCGCTACATGCCGAGTGGCGACGCCATGACTACAATCGCTGTGGCGACGACTGACTCGTGGAAAGACAAGACTTCCGGCGAAAAGAAAGAGCAGACCGAATGGCACCGCATCACTTTCTTTGGCAAGCTGGCTGAAATTGCTGGGCAGTACCTGAAGAAAGGTTCGCAAGTCTATGTGGAGGGCAGCTTGCGTACCCGTAAATACACGGATAAGGACGGCGTGGAAAAATACGCAACCGACATCAAGGCCGACACGATGCAAATGCTTGGTAGCCGCCAGGGTATGGGCGGCGGTGCCGGTATGGATGAGGGCGGATATGGCGGCGGCGCTCCGGCATCGCGGCCGGCACCTGGCGGCGGTGCGGCACGTCCGGCTTCAAAGCCGGCGCCGAATTTCTCGGATATGGATGACGATATTCCGTTCTAATCTGCAGTTTAATTTTGCATGCGAGAAGCCTGTAAGCCATGTGCCTACAGGCTTTTTTCTTTTGTCGCAGCACTACTGGTGGAAGCCCGCCCTTGGAGTGGCGAACCGCTGCCATCCCTTTCCAGCTTAAGTTACCCCAGATTTGTTATCAGCGCTTCATCGACACCAGCTACGGAACGACGCTGAAATGCCAGGGAAAGTCATGATAGGGAGATCGCTAAAAAGGTTGTAGGGCGCACTATCTGCAACGTATTTCCAAAACGGGCTCGGCGACTGAAAATCTGCCATCGTATACGGAGATGGTGACTTCGCAAAGTATGGCTTTGCGTCCGGTCTCCGCGCATGCATGATTACACGCATGAATATCGGTTTGTACCCCTGTCGATGTTGACATGCCGTCGGGCGGATCAAGTGATGGAAGCATTTGATTCCGGTTATAGCCCCGCCCTGTACACACCCTATAAAACCAATAAGAAATAAAGCGATCTCTGGAGACAATATCAATAGTTTATTCAAGACTATCTTTAAAAGGCAAGACCGTAGATTGCGAAACCGACGCCTGGGTTCGAATGGCTGAACGGGAACCGTCAACCTATTCCCTTTCCAGCAGCTCTCTGTCAATTCAAAAGACACAGTGGATGTCTTTATAAAAGACAGAAATCGATTCACTACCGGTTTTTACCGCCGGATTCCGCATCCAGACGCAATGTAAGGGCTTGGTCTGAAATTTGCTGTATTTCCGCCGCGCCTATTTTAATGCCGGCCTCCAGCCGGCGAGCGACGGAACATGTGGTGCAGGAGACAAGGAAATTAAGATGATTTATTACACTATCACACACGATGCATCCGGAAACGCCTTCCAAAAAAAGGATACCCGGGAAATTCGCAATCCGGGCATGAGGAGTTCCAGCCATGCTTGATCGAATAATCGACCGCCTTATGAAAGGCCTGGAAATCACGATAGCCCTCATGCTTGGGGTTATGGTGGTCCTTGTTTTTGGCAACGTCGTACTGCGCTACGGATTCAATTCGGGAATCGCATTTTCCGAGGAAGCGTCGCGCTATCTGTTTGTTTGGGTTACTTTCCTCGGTGCAATAATTGCCGTGCGCGAGCATACTCACCTGGGCGTTGATACGCTGGTCCGTAAAATGCCCAGGAAGGGCAAGATATTTCTGGCCGTGATCAGCGACCTGCTCATCATTATGGTGGTCGTGCTGCTGTTCCAGGGCAGCGTCAAACAGACCATCATCAACTACGCCACGACCTCGCCGGTCGCCGGCATATCGCTTTCATTCCTGTATGTGCCGGGTGTTATCGCGAGCGCAGCGATCGGCGTCCTTACCGTTCTCCACCTGTACCAGATATTGTTCGTGGGCGTGCCTGATGAAGCCTTGATCCTCACCGTGGAGTCGGAAGAACTGGCCGCGTTCGAGCAAAAAGAACAAGCGTTAAAGAACCATCCGGCGAGCGGCACCAAACCGCTGGTCCAAATGCCAGTGGAAAAACTGCTATGACAATTACCGTATTTCTTGCTTCCTTGCTGGGAGCGATGGCGATCGGACTGCCGATTGCATTCGCGCTGTTGATCTCGGGCGTCGCACTGATGTTGTTGATGGATCTTTTCGACTCGCAGATTCTGGCCCAGAACCTGATCAACGGCGCCGATAATTATTCATTGCTGGCGGTGCCGTTCTTCATCCTCGCTGGCGAGCTGATGAACTCCGGCGGACTGTCGAACAAGATCATCGATATCGCCAAGGCCCTGATGGGCCATGTCCGCGGCGGACTGGGTTACGTGACGGTGATTGCCGCAATTCTGCTGGGCAGTCTGTCCGGCTCCGCAATCGCGGACACCGCGGCGCTTTCGGCGCTGCTGCTGCCGATGATGCGCAATGCCGGCTACAACGAAAATCGTTCCGCCGGGCTGATCGCCGCCAGCGGAATCATCGCGCCGGTTCTGCCGCCGAGCATCGGCTTCATCATCTTCGGCGTCGCCGCCGGCGTGTCGATCACCAAGCTGTTCGTCGCCGGCATCGTGCCTGGCCTTTGGCTGGGCCTGAGCCTGTTCGTTACCTGGTGGTACCTGACCCGCAGGGACAATATCAAGCCTGAACCGCGCCAGTCGATGCAGCAAGTCATCGCCGCTTTAATGCGCGGAATATGGGCGCTTGGACTGCCGGTGATTATCGTCGGCGGCTTGAAGTTCGGCATATTTACGCCGACCGAAGCCGGTGTGGTGGCGGCAGTTTATGCGGGCCTGGTGAGCGCGCTCGTGTATCGCAATCTGACCTGGTCAGAACTGGTCAGGGCATTCAGGAGCGCGGCAAAAACCACGTCCGTCGTGATGTTCCTGGTTGCCGCTTCGATGGTGGCGGCCTGGCTGATTACCGTGGCCGATCTGCCCGGCGAGGTCGTCAAGCTGCTGGAGCCGTTTCTGGATAATAAGATCCTGCTGATGTTCATGATGATGGCGCTGGTCTTCGCGGTCGGAACGGCAATGGACTTCGTTCCCACGGTCCTGATCCTGACGCCAGTCCTGATGCCGGTGGTGAAAGCCGCCGGTATCGATCCGGTGTACTTCGGTGTGCTGTTCATCATGAATAATGCGATCGGTCTCATCACGCCCCCGGTCGGCACGGTTTTAAACGTTGTCTGCGGCGTCGGCAAGGTTCCGATGGATGGGGTAATCAAGGGTGTCATGCCGTTTCTCCTGGCCCAGACGATTGCCATGTTCCTGATGGTGCTGTTTCCGGCGTTAGTCATGGTTCCTGCAGCATGGTTCAAGTAGGGGCGTATCCGCATCGGCCGAACCAGAAGTCGAGTAACAGTAATCGAGTGGCAATAATTGAGTAATTCGAAGTTCACATACTGAGTTCATATACGCAGTTCACAAACGCAGTTCACAAAATTTATCAGGAGATAGTCATGAAGAAGACAACCATGCGCCGCAAGATGATGTTTGCAATGTTATCCGCGAGCCTGTTATGCGCAGCGCCGTTTGCCGGCGCACAGGAAATCCAGGAGCGGACAATTCGCACCGGGCATTTGCTGAACAAGGACCATCCGGTCAGTAAAGGCACGCAAAAATTCGCTGAGATCGTCGCGGCGAAAACCGGCGGCAAGATCAAGGTCAAGGAATTCCCGTCTTCACAGCTGGGCAGTGAAATCCAGCAGCAATCAGCCCTGCAAGGCGGCACCCAGGAAATGATTACGATGGCGACATCGACGCTGGCCGGCATTGTGAAGGAGTTCGGTCTTCTCGATTTCCCATTCATTGTGTCGAATGAAAAAGAAGCCGATATGCTGCTCGATGGGCCGGTCGGACGCAAGCTGTTCGACAAGCTGCCGGCGCACGGACTGGTCGGCCTGGCTTACTGGGAAAACGGCTTCCGCAACGTAACCAACAGCAAACGTCCCATCACCAGGCCGGAAGACCTGGATGGACTCAAGATCCGCGTCATGCCGAATCCGGTTTACCTCGAGGCGTTCAAGGCGGTGAAGGCGAACCCGGTTCCTCTGGCTTTTGGCGAGCTTTTTACAGCGCTTGAGACAAAAGCGGTCGATGCGCAGGAAAATCCGTACGCAATTATCGTTTCGAACAAGTTTAACGAAGTGCAGAAATACCTGAGCATTACCAACCATACCTATAATGCGTTTGCCGTCGTACTCAGCAAAAAATTCTGGGATAAACTGTCGCCGACCGAGCAAAAGATTTTGCAGGAAGCCGCGATCGAAGCGCGTGACTATGAGCGTCAAATAAGCCGGGCCGCAAGCGCAAAGGCACTTGGAGAATTAAAAACTGGTGGTATGGCGATCAATGAATTCCCGAAAACAGAGGTGGTTCGCATGCGTCAACAGATCAAGCCTGTAGTCGACAAGTTCGCCGCCTCGTATGATCCGGAGCTGGTTCGCACCTTCAATACGGAGCTGGACAAGATTCACGGCAAGTAAGAAAAGCACAAGCCAGGCGGATGATGCCTGCGATGCGCCGGACCTGTTCGACATGCCATAACGGTGTCGAACAGGACGGGGAGAGCGCCGGCAAGACCGATTTTCAGGAAATGTTTCCTGGAGCGGCTGGCAAAACAGAAGTAGAGAGCGGACACGTGGCGAAAAAAAAAGCATTAATCGCGGGAGCGACCGGCGTTGTCGGCCGTAACCTGCTCAAGCACCTGGTGGAAATCGGCGGTTGGGATATCGTAGCCTTGTCGCGCCGCCGGCCCGATGTGACGGGGCCGTATGAACATATTGCCGTGGACCTGATGGACCCGGCCAATTGCAAGGCGCAGCTCGGCGCGCTATCCGACGTAACGCATATCTTCTTTGCCGCCTATGTCGAAAAGCCGGACCTGACCGACTGGGTGAACAGCAATGTGACAATGTTGCGTAACCTGGTTGAAACCATTGAACCGGTGGCCGGCGGTCTGCAGCATATCCATGCCATGCACGGCACAAAGTGGTACGGCAGTCATCTCGGGCCGTTCAAGACGCCGGCCAGGGAAAACGATACGCGTCACATGCCGCCGAATTTCTATTACGACCAGTGGGATTATCTGGTCGAGCAACAAAAGGGGAAGGACTGGACCTGCTCGTCCGCCCGCCCGCATGCGATCAGCGGCTTTGCGGTCGGCAATCCGATGAACCTGACCATGGTGATTTCGGTGTACGCCGCGATTTCGAAGGAACTCGGAATGCCGCTCTGCCACCCGGGCACTGCCGGCAACTACAGCGCCTTGTACCAGTGCACCGACTCCGGCCTGTTAGCGCGAGCAATGGTTTGGATGGCAACGACGCCGGCCTGCGCAAATGAAGCATTCAATATCACCAATGGCGACTTGATCCGCTGGGAAAACACCTGGCCGAAGATCGCCGATTACTTTGGTATGGAGGCCGGTCCGCGCCGCCAGATCAACCTCGCCAAATACATGGCCGATAAAGGGCCGGTATGGGAGCGTATCGTGGCGAAGCACGGGCTGCAGCCGATTCCTTACCAGCAGATCGTATCATGGCCGTATGGCGACCATGTGTTTACCCCTGGCTACGATATCATCTCGGATACCGGCAAGGCGCGGCGCTTCGGCTTCCATGAAAGTATCGATACCGAAGACATGTTTTTCCGGCTCTGGGATCAATTCCGTGAAGCCAAAATCATTCCAGCATAAAGCAATCCGACATGACTAAAATTCTCGTGATCCAGGGGGCCAACATGGCTTACCTGGGTCGGCGCCAGCCTGAACTCTATGGCAAGACGACAGCGGCCGAACTCGATGCGATGCTGCATCAGCATGCGGCGCGCAACGGCTACTCGCTCGATATTTTTTACACGCACGTGGAAGGGGAGGCGATCGCGCGTCTTTACCAGGCGGTCGATGAAGGCGTGGACGGGCTCGTGATGAACCCGGCCGGCTTTCTCTATGCGGGTTATGCGCTGCGCGATTGCCTGCGCGCGGTAAACTTTCCCTATGTCGAAGTTCATATGACCAATATCGAAAAGCGCGGCATGCATTCAGTGGTCGCGGAAGCGGGCGTCGGCATGATCGCGGGCTTCGGCGTTCACTCCTATATACTGGGTCTCGACGCGATGCTTGGCATCGTCGGCAAGCAAGCTGAAAAGCAGGAACACCCGTGACGGAAAAGACCATGAGCAAAGACGACAAGGAAGGCCTCCCGCAATATGAAGTCTATGCAATTCGTTATGCGACGGTAGCACGCAAGCGGGCGGAAAATTTCATGGTGCATGATCCGCACGAGGGGCCGATGCCGCTCGATTACTTTGTATGGGTTATCCGCGGCGCCGGCCGCACGATCGTCGTCGACACCGGGTTCAACCGCCAGGCCGCGGTGGAACGCAAGCGTGAATTCCTGCGTTGTCCGATCGAATCGCTGCGGCACCTCGGGATCGAACCGGCGCAGGTGAGCGACGTTATCCTGACCCACTTGCATTATGACCATGCCGGAAATATCAAGCTGCTGCCGAATGCGATAATGCATCTGCAGGAAAGTGAACTGCAATACGCAACCGGCAAATACATGAAGTACGACCTCATGCGCCACGCTTACGCGGTGGACGATGTGGTCGACATCGTGCGCGGCGTGTATGACAAGCGCGTTGCTTTTTACGAAGGCGATGCCGACATGGCGCCGGGCATTCGCCTGATTCATGTCGGCGGCCATACCAAAGGATTGCAGTCGGTGCGCGTTCATACGGCGCGCGGCTGGATGGTGCTGGCTTCGGATGCCGCCCATTTTTATGAAAACATCGACCATGAATCGCCGTATCCCATAGTTTTTCACGTCGGCGACATGCTCGAAGGATATGACAGGCTGTTAAAGCTGGCGGACTCGAAAGACCTGCTTATCCCGGGACACGATCCGCTGGTATTTCAAAATTATCCACGCTATGGCGATCCGGATAACGGAATCGTTTCACTTCACCTCAACCCGTCGGTTGCAAGGTAGGGCGGCAAGGCAAAACGCCTTACCGCTTCACTGGAAATAATCTGGCCGGCTGCGCTTACTTCCACTGCCAGTGCGAAGGCGCCGCCCCCGGTGTCGCTACCCGGTAGCGCAGAACCTGGGTCCCGGCTAGCGAGCCGAGATGCAAGGTGCGCAAGTCGGGGCCGCCGAAAGCCACGCTCGAAATACTGCGCAAGGTGCGGCTCGATCCGGTCTCAAGATGGCTGCGCACGAATTCGCCGGCCTGGAATGCCTGTTCCACGCGCTGCATTTCAGCCTCATCCGAATCGTCCAGCATGACTGATTGCGTGCCATCCGACGCTACGTGCACGAGACGATTTCCTACGATAGCCGCAACCCAGATGCCGCCATTCGCATCGAAGGCAAAACCATCGGGAAAGGTGCCGGGCCCGAACTGCGCCACACAGCTCTTGCCGCTGAGCGAATTATCCGGCCCGATAGAGAACCGCGAAATACACCGCGCCATCGTTTCCGCCACATAGAGCGACTTCCCGTCGGGCGCTACATGCGTTTCGTTGGTATACGCCAGGCCATCGGCCACGATCCGTGCGCCGGCCTGATCGACCAGCACGATGAAGCCGTCGGCCACGTCGGTACGAAACGCGAGGTCGCGCGGAAAGCGCCGCGTGCTGACGGTAATCCAGACCCGGCCAGCATGATCGACGCCGACGTAATTGGTCGGCGGCAAGCGTACGCCATCCACCTCGAGCAGGTAGGGCTCGATGCGCCCATCCCGGTCCATTTGCCAGACACCGCCTTCCGAACCGAGGTTTGCCAGCAGGATGCGGCCGTCCGGCATCAGCGCGAAGCCATTGGTCATGAAGCCTTCGGTTTGCGGCCATCTGAACTGCTTCTGCTCGCTGCCGTCGATGATTGTCAGGCCATGGCGATGCGTGGCGTAGAGGGGTCCCGATGCGGTGCATGGGATAAACTCGGGCCGGTCCAGGT
>JAQGMO010000280.1 GCA_028292315.1 Herminiimonas sp.
GGCCTTTAATGCCAAGCTGGAACCTAGTTCGGATCCGAGGTTTCCAATAAAGTACATTGCCAAAGAACTAACGAAGCGGGCTATGATCTACGGAGCTTATGCGGTTATTATCGACACAATAAATTCACTCTGGATCGAAGGAAGATCAATTCGGAGTAGGAACAATGCTGTATTTCAATCAGGAGGAAAGCCGTGGCGTCAGCCTCAAATGTAGACCGTCAGCCTGTTTATACCAACGACAGGGAGCAACTGATTTACCTGCTAACAGAAGCGGCCGAAATAGAACAGGGATTAATGTGTTCTTATTTATATGCCGCGTGGAGCCTCAAGCAAAGTGTCTCTGAAGGACTTACTGAGAAGCAGCTCGCCGCGATCAATGGCTGGCGCGACAGCATCCAGAGTGTAGCGATGGAAGAGATGCTTCACCTGGCGCTGGTAAGTAACCTGTTAATGAGCCTGGGCTCGCCCCCGCATTTCATGCGCCCGAACTTTCCCGTTGCGCCCGGTTACCATCCGTCGAGCATTGTTGCCAGGCTGACGCCCTTCACACGAGACGCTGCGGATCATTTTGTGTATCTCGAACGGCCCGAGGGAATGGCGCTGCCGCAGGCCAAGGGGTTTGAATCCGGGATCCGGTATCAGCGGGACAGGGGGGAAACAAGACTGACACCGACTGCGGAAGATTACGACACGGTAGGCCATCTCTATCGCGGCATCGAGGACGGCTTTCGCATCCTGGCTGAAAAGCTTGGGGAAAAGGGGCTTTTCCTGGGCGATCCACAGGCCCAGATAAGCGCAGAGGTGCTCGATTTTACCGGCTTGACCGCGGTGACGGACCTCGATAGCGCCATTGCTGCTATCTTGACCGTCATCGAGCAGGGCGAAGGCGGGCGGCAGGACGCCGAACAATCGCATTACGCCAGGTTCCGCGCGATTCGCGACGAGTACGACATCTTCCTGAAGGAAGATCCCGGATTTCAGCCGCATCGTCCGGTGGTAAGCGATCCAGTCATGTTCCGGCCAATTACGGATCAGGGCACGGTTCATGTTTCGGCGCGCCCGGCCGCTCGCGTACTCGACCTTGCCAATGCTACTTACGGACTGATGTTGCGATTGCTGGCGAGCGGGTTCGGGATGGCTAGCGGCAGCAGCATAACCAGGCGCATCGAAATTGAAAGCGCGATCGCCGTCATGACCATTATGAAGTCCCTGGCGCTGCTGCTGACAACCTTGCCGGCCGACGACAGCGCGCAAACCGCGGGCATGAACTTTCACCTGCCCCGTTCAACGCTCGCGCTGCCGCAGCGCCATGCCGGTACTGCCCTGCTGGCCGAACGCGCGCGCGAAATCGCCAATGCGTTGAATGATCTCGGGAAGGAAGTCCCTGGCGCCGACGGGTCGCTGGCGCACCGGCTTTCCTCGGTGGCCGAACGTTTGCGCCAGGCCGCAAATCGTGACGGCGCCTGATATCGGTTCCTCATCCGGCATTTATTTCATGAAAGAGATGGTCAGGATTTGCGCCGCAAGCCTTATACATTGTTTCGGGTGCGTGTCGACGCGCGTCCTGTCATATTGCGGTAGCAAGCGTGCTGAAAATTAATTGGGCGAGGGGTGATTGATCAAAAGGCCCAAGGCCGACCATTCTGACGGCGCCTGGCATGGAATGCGCTTCTAATATCCTATGAAAGACGGCGCGCGCTGCACGATAAAATCGGCGAAGGCTTGCGTGGCCGGCGATATGGACGCGCTTCCCCTATGCACCAATTGCACCTCCCGTTCAATCACAGGGGTTTCCAGTTGTTTCCATCTGACGCTGGTCTTGTCGGCCAGCGCCGTTGCATAGCCTGGAATAATGCCAATTCCCAAACCGGCCCGTACCAGGCCGATCAGGGTTCCGACATAAGTTGCCTCGAATGACGGCTCCAGCAGCAGCCCGGATGCCAGAAAACCTTTCTCGGTTAATTCCCTGAATACGCTGCCGCGCGGAAGGGTAAGTATCGGCAAGCCTTTCAAATCGCGCCATGTCAGCCGTGGCACTTTACTGAACGGATGCGCTTTGGGAAATATGGCGACCAGCGACTCCTTGAACAAAAGTACCGAATGCAATTCATGCTGTTGCTGATGGAAGGTTCCGATGCCGATATCCGCGGCAGCCGTGATTACCTGCGGAAGCACCTGATCCGGCAAAGAATCTTTCAGCACGAGTTCGATACCGGGGTACAGCTTCTTGAATGCGGCAATGATCCCGGGTAAAAAAGTACTCGACAGGACCAATGGCGCAGTCAGTACCACGCGCCCCCTTTGCTTTGCGACGAGCTGATCGACGTTCGCTACGACATGCTCCAGATCGCCAAGAATGCGTTCGGCGCCCGCAAAAAACTCTTTTCCGACTTCGGTGATCCGTGCGCTTCGCGTGGTCCGGTCGATCAGCCGGGCGTCCAGGATTATTTCCAGTTCGCGCACCAGAAGACTCACTGCGGACTGGGTGATGTGCATTTCCTGTGCCGCTTTGGTAAAGCTGCCGAACCGGGCAACCAGTACAAAAGCGTGGAGCTGGCGAATCGTCACATTCATGAGTTATGCAAATATTTCCATAAAAATAATTCGATAGAATTATAAGTTGAAAGCTTGTTTAATGGATGACCCGGGACTGCCCGGGAAATAAGATTGAGATGGGCCGCCATCCGGCCTGATAAATGGAGAACAGATGCAACGACGTCAATTAATAGTGGGGTTATGCCTTGCGGCTATGGCAAGCATGCCCATCAGCGTACTGGCGCAAGAGACCTATCCCGATCGGCCCGTGAAAATTACCGTCGGCTTTTCCGCGGGAAGCTCAACCGATGCGGCCGCCCGCGTGGTCGCCGCAAAGATGAGTCAGATTCTCGGGCAATCCGTGGTCGTCGAGAACCGTCCCGGCGCGAGCAGCAGCCTTGCGGCCAGAGCAATTGCTGCTACCCCTCCTGACGGCTACAACCTGTTTATCGCCTCTGTTGCAAACGCAATTAATGCAAGTGCGCAGGGCCCGGCGTCATTCGATGTTGCAAAGAACTTTGCCCCGATCGGGATGCTTGGCAGCGTACCCAATCTATTGGTCGCCCATCCTTCGCTGGGCGTCGATACGCTTCCCGAGTTGATCAGCCTGGGCAAAGGCAAAGGCAGTCAGCTCAGCTTTGCCTCATCCGGCAACGGAACTGCCCCGCATATGGCCGGACTGCTTTTCGCAAAATCGGCTGGCATAGAACTGCTCCACGTGCCCTATAAGGGAAGCTCGGCGGCAATGGCCGATCTCCTGGCCGGCCGTGTTTCACTGATGTTCGCTCCCGCCTCGACCGTGCTGCCGCATATCCGCTCGGGCAAACTGAAGGCCATCGCCTCCACCGGATTGAAACGGACGAACAGCGCGCCGGACTTGCCGACAATTTCCGAACTCGGGTTGAAAGACTTCGAATCTTCCGTATGGCTCGGCCTGGTTGCCCCATTGGGCACGCCCGCCAAGGTGCAGGCAACGCTCGTTAGCGCGGTGCAGACTGCGCTTGATTCTCCAGAGGTGAAATCGCAATTCGCAGCCCAGGGAATTGAAGTCGTTAAAGCCGGCCCGAAAGAGTTCGGCCAGTACATTCGCTCGGAAACGGATAAGTGGGGCAAGGTCATCGAGGCTTCGGGCGTCAAACTGGATTGATTAAACCAAAAGACAAAAGGAATAGATATGGCAAAGCTTACTGCGGTTGAATGCAGGGAATTCATCAAGGTAGTGGTCGAAAAGGCCGAAGAGATGGACGTGCCAATTTCGGTGGCGGTCGTTGGTCCGGAAGGCCATCTGATTGCGCTCGAGCGCATGGACAATGCCGGCTTCATCACACCCGATACGGCAAAGAGCAAGGCGTTCACCGTCGCGGCATTTCGCTCGATGAGCCCACGCTTCCCGGACGGCCTGGTAATCCAGCAATGGTTCAAGGAACGCAATCCCCAGATGATGATCAACGCATCCGTATTTACAGGCGGGCAGATCGTAGCTTCCGGCGGATGCGCGCCGGTGTTCAAGGGCGATGAGATGGTCGGCGCTTATGGCATCAGCGGCGGCACCTCTGACCAGGACGAAGTCATTGCACGGTATGCGCGCGCCAAGGTGGGCTGGGCGCATAAGGCGGAGAACGACACTACTTCGGATGAGGTCAAGCAGCATATCAACGAGATTTACTCAAAAGTCGGACTGAAAGACCGTCCTTTATAAACTTCCGACTGCTCAAAACCAGGGCCAATCAGGCTGTGTGGCCTGATTGGCCTTTCGTTTATCCGCGCCAGGTCACACGAACCAGGCGTTTTCCTGGACGGCGCCCATGGGGCCGCCAGCACCACGAAGAATGCCTTGTCCCAAAGCGGTCGTTTCATTTTGTCGCCGAATTAGGCCGAGCAGATTATCGGGCAGGTGCGGCATCGGCTTTCGGAAACTTATGCCAATAATAATTCGACTAACAGTCATTCAGTATTTGAATATCATGAATCAATTCATTTCATTTCTCCGGCGTCCGGTGCGAACTTATGATTGCTGCTCCCGTTAAAACCACGGGAAGAGAATGAGGAGCCGACATTCCCCATTCAGGCACAGACACAATAAGTTCCTCGCGTTTTCTGCAAGCAGTCGATGCAAGGAGCAAAACAATAATTTAAGAGACGACCACGCTTTATGAATGCACCCGCAAATGTCGCGGCCGATGCCGGCCTGCAGACACCGATACGCCACCAGCTTTTCATCGACGGCCAGTTTGTCGATGCCGAATCCGGCGAGACCCTGGCCACATTGAACCCGCACGACAACTCGACCATTGTGAACGTCGCAATGGCGGGCAAGGCCGACGTTGACAAGGCGGTGGCCGCGGCGCAGCGGGCGTTTCCGGCCTGGAGCCGGATGCCCGCGATGGAGCGCGGACGCATTTTGCTCCGGCTGGCCGACCTGATCGACCGGAATGCCGAAGAACTGGCGCGTCTTGAATCGCTCGACACCGGACATCCGATCCGGGACTCGCGGCTCATCGATGTTCCCCGGACGGCGGCCACGTTCCGCTATTTCGGCGGCATGGCCGACAAATTCCAGGGTGACCAGATACCGGTCGACGCCGGCTTTCTGAACTACACGATGAATGAGCCGCTGGGCGTCGTCGGGCAGGTCGTGCCATGGAACTTTCCGCTCATGTTTACAAGCTGGAAGATGGCGCCGGCACTTGCTGCCGGGAATTGCGTCGTGATGAAGCCGGCCGAACTCACACCCCTGTCTTCCCTCAAAATTGCGGAGCTGATGGCCGAGGCCGGGATACCCGACGGCGTGGTCAACATCGTGCCCGGACTCGGTGCCGTGGCGGGCCAGTACATCGCCGAACATCCCGGCATCGCCAAGATCGCGTTCACCGGCAGCACCGCCACCGGCCGGCGCATCGTGCAGGCCAGCGCGGGCAATTTGAAAAAAGTACAGCTCGAACTGGGCGGCAAGGGCGCCAATATCGTGTTCGAGGATGCGAATCTGCTGGCGGCCGTCAACGGCGCGGCATTCGCGAGCTTTCACAATCAGGGGCAGGCATGCATTGCGGGTTCGCGCCTGGTTCTGCATGAAAAAATCGCCGATGCATTCCTTGAAAAATTCGTCGCGCTCGCACGCAGCATCCGCATCGGCAATCCGCTCGATCCGAATACCGAGATGGGGCCGCTCACCACCTTGATGCACCGCGACCGGGTGCTCGATTTTGTCGATGTCGCGTGCGGCGAGGGCGGCCATGTTCTGACCGGCGGCAAACCGGGCGCCGGTGATCTGGCGCGCGGCTGCTACGTGGAGCCGACCGTCGTGCGTGTCGCGTCCTGGAAAGACCGCGTGGCGCAGGAAGAAGTGTTCGGTCCATTCGTCAGCGTGCTCACGTTCAGCAACGACGATGAAGCCCTGCAAATCGCCAACAGCACGGAATACGGCCTGGGCGGCGGACTCTGGACGAATAACCTGCAGCGCGCGCACTGGTTCGCGCGGGAAATGAAGAGCGGCATGGTCTGGATTAACTGCTACAAGCGAGTCAATCCCGCCTCGCCGTTCGGCGGCACGGGCATGTCGGGCTACGGCCGCGAGATGGGTTTTGAAGCCATGCGCGAATACACCCAGGTCAAGAGCGTGTGGGTCAATGTCGATGCGCAGATTGCGCCGCATTATCCCCGCTGACCTGGCGCCGCACGAGGGGGCCGGCCCTTGCCGGCCGCCTGAAAAATTCCACCACCATCCATGAAAATGTTTACCACCATGCCTGTTGAAAAATCCGATCCGTCCGCCCGGCAAGTTCAAACATTGGGCGCAGAAACTGTGGCCGAAGCCTATCTGGCGGTACTCAAGGACCGCGGAGTAGATGTGCTTTACGTCGGCGCCGGCACGGACACCGCTCCCATCGTCGAAGCCTATGCGCGTGCCGCCGAGTCGGGCCTTGAATTCCCGCTCGCGGTGCTGGCGGTGCACGAAAACCTTGCGGTTGGAATGGCCCATGGCTATTACATGGTTTCGGGAAAGCCGCAAGCCGTGATGCTGCATGTCAGCGTGGGCACGGCGAATGCCGTCTGCGCGCTGATGAATGCCGCCCGCGCCCGGGTGCCGATCTTTTTCACTTCCGGCAGGACGCCGCTGTTCGAGTCCGGCCCTGCGGGAAGCCGGACCAGCGAAATCCACTGGGCCCAGGAAATGTACGATCAGGCCGGCATGATCCGTGAACTGGTCAAATGGGATTACGAGCTGCGCGACGGCATCAACGTCGAGCAGGTCGTCGACCGGGCTTTGAATATCGCGATGGCCGAGCCCAGGGGCCCGGTCTATCTCAGTCTGGCGAGAGAGGTCTTGGGGCGCCCGGTACAAGGCCACACGCTGGGTAAAAGCCCGGCGGTGCCGACCAGCGCCTTTCCCGATATGGCAGGCGTGAAGCGGCTGGCGCAAGCGCTTGCTTCTGCGGAATTTCCGGTGATTGTGCCTGGCCTGAGCGGCAGCGATCCGGAGACCGTAGGCATGCTTGCCGACCTTTGCGACCGCTTTGCGATCGGGGTGGCCGAGGCAAAAGTGACCCGTTCCATGAACGTGCCGTCCACCCATCCCCTGCATCTCGGCCACGAACTCCCGCAAGTGTTTCCGCTGGCCGATGCCCTGCTTTTCCTCGAAACCGACGTGCCCTGGGTGCATCGGCAGGTGCAGCCGAAAAGCGATGCGTTCATTGCCCATGCGGGAACCGATCCGCTGTTCAGGGATTATCCGATCCGTAGCTTTCCGGCCGACGTGTCGATCACCACTTCGGTGCGCGCGCTGCTGCCGCTGCTCGCGGCCGAACTCGAATCCCTCGGCGCCGACAAGGGTAACGCCGATCGCAGGAAGCGCATTCTCGCGAAAGCGGTGGAATGGGACAATCAGGTAGAGGCCGCGGTGAACCGCGATGCCGACAAGGGCGGCCCCATCACCAAGCTGTTCATGTCGCGCTGCCTCGATCAAATCCGGCCGTCCGACGCAGTCGTCGTCAATGAGTATTCGCTGGTGCGGGAAGCGCTGACCTTCGATACGCCGGGAACCTACTTCTCGCTTCCATCTTCGGGCGGACTGGGCTGGGGCGTATCGGCGGCGCTCGGCGCAAAGCAGGCGGCGCCCGACAGCACGGTGATTGTGGTGGTCGGAGACGGCGCATATATATTCGGCAATCCGGCCGCCTGTCATCAGGCGGCGGCAATGCACGATCTTCCGGTGCTCATCATTGTGTATAACAACGAGGCATGGGACGCGG
>JAQGMO010000244.1 GCA_028292315.1 Herminiimonas sp.
GTCGGTGCCCGCGCCTCCGGATACCACATCGTTTTCATCGCCAGCCGAGATCCGGTCGCTCCCGGAAAGGATTTGCAGCGTCTTTATGCCGGCCGCGTCGGTGATCAGCACATATTTTCCATTTTAATGATGTAGTCGTCAGCACTTACCAAGATCAAAAGTTACAGGCAAACTGTTTCCGTAACAATCCCATAAATAGGGGAGATTGCGTCGGCACAGAAAGAATTGGGAATGCCACGCGTTACCGCATGGCATATGTCACATGAGAATAATTTTGCGACCGCTTAGCGCCCTACCAGACGGGGCGGTCCTTCGAGCCAGTCGTCGGGCAGGTCTACGCCTTTACCGCGCATCCATTCGATACGCAGCGGGTGCGCCGCATCGTTCGGATCGAGCGTGCAATAGCTGGTAGCGCGGTGAGTGGCGCTACCCGGGAAACCATGTCCGCGCAATTTTTCGAATATCCGCCGGTCTTCGCCGCCGCCATCGGCAAACATTGCCACCGACCAAAATGGCAGAAGCATGTGGCAGACCGACTTATCGAGCATCATGCAACTTGGCGCCACGAACCCGCCGAACCGTTCCTTGAATATCCCGGTGTCGGGACCTGTCGATTCCCATTCGTCGATGCACAATCCTTCGGGCCTGGCCGGATGCCCGTACCAGCGCAGCGAATAAGCCCAGGCGTGCCCCCGGATTGCGGTCAGCAGTGAAGACAGATGGCCGGGCGCAAACCAGTCGTCGTCATCCAGGTAAGCGATATAGTGGCTGTTGGCCAGATAACTGAGAATGGTGCGCAGCGCGCCGCCATAGTGGGTTGAATAGATGCCGCCGTGCCGCACCGAAGTTGAATATCCGGGATCGAGAACGGTAATGTGTACATTGGGCGGCGCTTCCAGCAACAATGCATCCAGCAAGCTGCGTTCGCCGAGTGGCTTGTCGATCCCGATCAGCACCTGGATCGATCCCTCCAGGTCTTGCCGGAACACCGACTCCAGAGCCCAGCGCAAGTGCGGCCGCAAAACGGTGGGGATTACGACGGCTACGGCGAACTGTTTCTGGATGTCCCTATTTCGCACTGGACTGGCGACATGAGAATGCATTCACGCAATTTAACCAATAGTCGACAACAAGTCAAACATGGTCGCGCCACGCGAGGCGTTCCACATCGGATGAACGCACGGAGTGCGCGACATGCCGGATCCCGGAAGCGATGAAGTTTCCGGCATCAGCAGGCACGGCCGGGGCGCCGGGCGCCGAAGCTTACGCTTCAGCCGTAGGTATAGAAGACCAGCCGCGCCAGCGCCGAATCGAAATACAGCGCATGCCAGGGAATGGAGACCGACGCTCCCCCGGATCGGGGCGCCATAACGACATAACGCAACTGGCGCGACCTGGCATCAACCAGAATCGATTTCACCCTGCCGATGATAGTGCCGCCCGCGCTGACGACCGGACAACCGTGCAACAGCTCGGTCGCGGTCGAATCGCGCGCAAAAATACAGGAAAACCGTCGTTCCCCGGAACCAGGCCGCCCGGTCTGGGAGCCACCGTCAAAAGTCCGTAACATGTTTGCGCATCCGTATCGTAACCCGGACGTCACACGCGATTCGGTGACGCCGGGGTGGAAGGGACCACCACCCGGTCGGATGCCCCGCCCCTCTCGGTCCACGTGGTGCGGCGCGCCGCCAGCGCACCCAGCGCGCCGCCGGCGATGCCGAGTGCGAGTGACAAGGCAACCGCCAGGAACACGGTCCAGGCGGCGGTACTTGCTGCGCCCAGCGCGCGGTCGGCCGCCTCGCGCGCCTGCGGCGAAGCCCGTTCGGGTGAACCGCTCACGATCAGCGCCTGGTCCACGATGGTTGTTGCGCGCGTCCGGTCAACTCCCATCGATGTCGACATGAAGCGAATCGCTTCATCGCGGCGCCCGCTCTGGATCAGTTGTTCAAGGGATTGCAATGTCGTCGGGCTGGCATTTGCGCCGACCCGCGATTTCAGCATTGCCGCAAGTCCGCTTGCATTGCCGCCGCCGGCCGTGCTGCCGGCGACCATGCCGGCCGGATTGACCGCTGTGAAAACGCCGCTCAGCATCGCGCCGCCGGCCGAGGAGGCCAGCGTCGCGAATAGCAGCGTGGTAACCGCCCATGCGACGACCCCATGCAATATACCGTCGACCTTGCGCTTAAGACCGGTCATCCGGGCCGCCACGTAGCCGCCTACGAATGCTGCAATCAGCATGCTCACGCCGGCCCACACCAACGGCCCGATGCCGGGCGTTTCGCCGGCGGCGACACTGGTGGCGGAAAGTCCGCTCGCTATGCCGAGCAGCGTCAGGACCAGCTGGGTCGATACACCGACCGCCACGCCGGCCAGCACGGCTCCCCAGCGAATTGCCGGGAACAAGGGGCGGCGCAATGCCGGAGTGGCCTGATCCGTATAAGTGGTTCCTGGATCGAGGTGGATCGTTGCCATAGCTATTACTCCTCATACATTCGATTGGGTTGAACTATGCAGTGTGATTCACAGTGCAAAGCTGAAAGGCTAATCGTTGCAAAAACTGAGGCAACATCCATGCCCATGCCGGAGAGCCATTTCAGACCGGCATGCGCATCGATATAACCCGATGATATAACTTGACGATATACCGTGATACGGCTGCGGATCATGAAGCGGTCCATGCGAACCGGCAAAGTCCGGCTGTAACAATCGCGTAAAGATTGCGGGCAGGGCCAGTAAAGATTGCAGTTCGCCTCCTGAAAGTTGGTCCTGCCGGCGTCATGCCGGTTCGTTCGATTCTTCACACAGGCTACCCGACCGTCCATGGTCGGCTTCGATCGATATCAATTTTTCGCCGGACCGGCCATTTCAGCGATTTCGCCGATTTCGCCGATTTCGCCGATTTCGGCCTGTTCGGCCAAGTCTTGCGCCGCGGCTATCGGGTATGTCGCTTGCATAAGAGGTCTGCGGCGCATGCGCCGCGGGCATCATGCAGTCTGGACACCGGTTCGACGCTTTTCTTCAATGGAGGTGCAATTGAATAATGCAAATGTTACCGGTGGCGCCCCGGCCGCCGTCGCGGCCAGTGCGCTCGAGGGAAAAGCCATACTCATCACTGGCGGCGCGAGCGGCCTGGGCGCTGCGCTGTGCGACGCGATGAGCGCCGCCGGCGCCAATGTCATGGTGGCCGACATTGACGAGGATAAGGCGCGCCAGGCGATCGATGCCATGCACGCCGGCGCGGCGCGCGCGATACGCTGCAACGTCGGCGATCCGGCCGACGCGGCGCGGACGGTGCATGCAACGGTTGAGGCGTTCGGCAAAATTGACATCTTGATCAATAATGCCGGCACCGACGTGACCCGCGCGATCGACGAGTTGTCGTTCGCCGACTGGGACCGGGTTATCCATACCAATCTGTACGGTCCGTTCCTGCTGTCGAAATTCGCGGTGCCTCACATGAAACGGGCCGGACGCGGACAGATCGTCAATATTGCATCGACCGCCGCAAGGCGCGCGTGGCCGAATGCCTCCGTATACCATGCCAGCAAATGGGGATTGCTCGGCATGTCGAATGCCTTGCATGCGGAACTGCGCGCTTGCAATATCAAGGTCACCGCGGTGATCGCGGGAGGCATGCGCACCCCATTCCTGCTCGACCGCTTTCCAGACATCGATCAGACCGCCTTGCAGGAGCCGGCCCACGTCGCGCAGACAGTGAAAATGGTGTTGCAATTGCCCGATGAGACCGCGATTCCGGAAATCATGATCCTGCCGATGCGCGAGAGATCCTGGCCCTGAGGACCGGAGGAAAACGATGACGCCCGAATACGCTCCGCCGGCGGGCTCGGGGCGGCGCAATATCACGACGACGCACTGCTGGCCTATGCCGAAAGCATGAAAAATCCGATGCGCGCGATTTTCCTGGACAAGGATGGCACGCTGGTGGAGGATGTGCCTTACAACATCGATCCCGCCCGGGTGAAATTAAGCCCCGGCGCGGGCCGCGCATTGCGGATTTTCCAGCAGCACGGCTACGCGCTGTTCGTCGCGAGCAATCAGACTGGAATCGCCAGGGGATTTTTCCGTGAGCAGGACTTGCTGCCGGTCCAGGCCCGGTTGCGGCAGTTACTTGCCCGGGAAGGCGTGCGCTTGACCGGATTTCATTATTGCCCGCATCATCCGGATAGCGCGATCGCGCAATATGCCATCCATTGCGCCTGCCGCAAGCCGATGCCGGGCCTGCTCTGCCATATCGCGCATGTGCATGGGATCGAACTGCAGGCCTCCTGGATGATCGGCGATATCCTTGATGACGTCGAGGCCGGCCGGCGCGCCGGCTGCAAGACCGTGCTGATCGATAATGGCAATGAAACCGAGTGGAAGCGCGGCGCATATCGTACGCCGGACCTGATCACGCCCGACCTGCCGGGCGCGGCGCGCGGCATTGAATCGGTCGACCGCGTCGCGGCTGCCAAAGCGCGGCTCGCTCCCGGAAAGCGCATGCGCCATGAATGAAAATGCGTGGCGCCAGGCGCGCGATATACTGTGCGTACGGCTCGACCATATGGGCGACGTGCTGATGAGCACGCCGGCACTGCGCGCGCTGCGGCAGTCGGCTCCCGGGCGCCGCATCACGCTGCTGGCCTCGAGCGGCGGCGCTGCGGCAGCGGGCGGCATTGCGGAAGTGGACGATGTGATCGAATACGAAGCGTCCTGGATGAAAAGCAGCGGCAGGCAGGCGCCGGCAGTCGATCTCTCGATGGCTGAATCGCTGCGATCGCGCGCTTTCCATGCCGCCGTCATTTTTACCACCTACAGTCAGAGCGCCCTGCCCGCCGCGTTGCTATGCCACCTGGCGGACATTCCACTGCGCCTGGCGCATTGCCGTGAAAATCCCTATCAATTGCTGACCGACTGGGTGCGCGACCCCGAGCCGCATGACCGCATACGCCACGAAGTCCGGCGTCAACTGGACCTTGTGGCGAGCGTCGGATGCCAGACCGCGGACGAACGGCTGTCATTTCGGATAACGGAAGCCGATGCGGCATGGGCCAGGCGGCGCCTGCGCGCGGCTGGCCTTGATCCGGCGCGGCCATGGGTGCTGTTGCATCCAGGCGCAAGCGCCGCATCGCGCCGCTATCCGGCCATGCTGTGGATGCAAGTCGCATGCGAACTGGCATTACGCACCGGCTATCCGCTGGTATTCACCGGTAACACGCAGGAAATTACGCTGGTCGAGGAGATCCGCAAAGGCTTGGCCCAACCCTCGATTTCACTGGCCGGGGAACTCGATATCGGCAAGCTTGCCGCAGTCATTGCGGAAGCGCCGCTGATCGTTTCCAATAATACCGGACCGGTTCACCTGGCGGCGGCGGTCCGCACCCCGATCGTTGACTTGTACGCCCTGACTAATCCGCAGCACACCCCATGGCAAGTGCCGAGCCGTGTGCTTTACCATATGGTGCCGTGCCGCAACTGCTATCAAAGCATCTGTCCGCTGGAGCATCACGACTGCATGACCAAAATTGCGCCGGCCAGCGTTGTCGATGCGGCGCTTGAACTCATCGAGGAACAGTCCCGAATCCGTCAACCGGCAGGAATCCAGGGCGAGAACTGGTTGGAACGGGATGGCGCGGAAGATCCGGCAGGCACGCCGCGTCAGCCTCATGAGGGTAACGACATGTAAGATTTACCCTTCGGTTTGCAAAAATTCTGTATTACTGGCCGAAGGTGCGGCGCAGCCATGCATGAATATGGCATGGCATGAAAATTGCGGCGTTTTCCCAATCACTATTTTTTGCCTGGAGAATGCTATGCCTAGACAGGCATCCGAGATCATCGCCATCCTCATTGAAGACCATGAAAAAGTGCTGCGCTTATTCACGCAGTTTCAAAAAA
>JAQGMO010000291.1 GCA_028292315.1 Herminiimonas sp.
CGGCCCGTTTCAAAAAGACCGGTTCCGCGGCAGCGGCTGCGTGCTTGCGGGCGGAAGGACCCGGGGTGCCGGCTGCAGATTCTGCGGCGACGACGCAGGCCGCGGCCGGCACGCCACCCGCGACAGGAGCAGCATCTGCAGCAGGGGCGGCGCCGGGCGCATCGACTGTCGCCACCGCGGCATCCGCACCGGCGCCCGTACCCGCAGTCGCCGCCGCGGCGGCCGCCCCCGCGGCGGCCGCCCCCGCAGTCGCGCCGATTCCGCCATGCCAGGATCCCGGGCCCTATCTGGCGGCCCAGTCGGGCGCGAAGGTCGGGGTAGCCGATTCGCTCCCGGTTCCGGCCGCCGGCAAGCCGGTGACCGCGGCCGAAGCGAAGAAATAGCGCTGCCTTTGTCCATGCATCATCGAAACCAACCTAACGCAACCGATCACATAACATGCCTCGCCCGGTCCTGACCAATGCCACGATCAATCTGACGCACGACGTCGAGGTGCTGGATGAACGCGGCCGCGTCTCGATGATTGCGATACCGGCGGAGCGGCCTCTGACGGTGTATGTCGACAAGCGTGAACTGGTAACGTTGATGACGCTGGGCGGTGCGCCGGAAGCGCTGACGCTCGGCTATTTGCGCAACCAGCGGCTGGTCAGGTCGATCGAGGATATCGCATCGGTCCAGGTCGACTGGTCGGTTGACGCAGTCGCAGTCAAGACCCATAACGGCATTGCCAATATCGAAGAGCGTACTTCCAAACGAGTGGTCACGACCGGCTGCGGCCAGGGTTCGGTGTTCGGCGGGCTGATGGATGAAGTCGATTCGATTCATTTGCCGGCGGAGGCCCGCCTGAAGCAATCGGTGCTGTACAAGATCGTCGACACCATCCGGACCCAGAATTCAATTTACAAGCAGGCTGGATCGGTGCACGGCTGCGCATTATTTTCAGCGGACGGCGAGCTGATTTATTTTATAGAAGATGTCGGCCGCCACAACGCGGTGGATGCGATTGCCGGGAAGATGTGGCTGGACGACATGCGCGGCGAAGACAAGGTTTTCTATACCACCGGCCGGCTGACTTCCGAGATGGTGATCAAGGGCGCGCAGATGGGCATTCCATTCCTGCTGTCGCGTTCCGGCACGACCCAGATGGGCCACATGGTGGCCGAGAAGGTTGGAATGTCGCTACTGGCGCGATGCACCGGCAAGCATTTCCTGCTCCTGACCGGCAAGGAAAGGCTCGTATTCGAACCGCAGCTGTTCGATGGCACGCTGAGAGTCGCCTGAGCGGCGGCGCCGGAATCCGTTATTATTCGTTCCTGACTTTTCCGCTGCGGATTCCATTGCGAATTCCATTTTAATCTCATGCACCTGATCGATGCCGTCGGCGCCGCGTTCGCCCTGCTTTTTTCCGGCGATGCCGCGCTCTGGCAAATCATCTGGGTCTCGATGAAGACCACGCTGATTGCCTTGCTGATCGCTACCCCGGTGGCGGTTTCGGCGGGCTACCTGATCGCATCGCATTCGTTTCCGGGCCGGCGCATCGCGATCTGGCTGGCGCAGGTCGCGTTGTCGCTGCCCACCGTCCTGATCGGCTTGCTACTGTACCTGCTGCTGTCGCGGCAGGGGCCGCTGGGCGGATTGCAGTGGCTGTTTTCCCAGACCGGGATTATCGCCGGGCAGGTGCTGATCGTCTTACCGGTCCTGATCGCATTCACGCTGGCCGCGGTACAGGCGGCGGACATCCGGCTGGCCGAGACGGCGATTACGCTCGGCGCGTCGCGCTGGCGGGTCATGCTCACCGTGTTGAACGAGGTGCGCTTCGGCGTGATGGCGGCGGTAATCAACGGCTTCGGACGCGTCATCTCGGAAGTCGGATGCGCGATGATGGTGGGCGGGAACATCGCCGGTGAAACCCGCACCATCACGACGGCGATTGCATTGGAAACCAGCAAGGGCGATTTCGCGCAGGGTATCGCGCTGGGCATTGTGCTGGTTGCGGTAGCGCTGGTCATCAATGCCGCGATGATGCTGTTGCAGGGCGACGCGCACGCGCCGCGGAGCGTGCAATGACGCCGCTGCTGACAATCGACGGCCTGCAAAAACGCTATGGCCAGCGCGTGCTGCTCGATATCGAGCGGCTGACGATCGAGCCGGCGACAGCCTATGTGTTGACCGGGGTAAACGGGGCAGGGAAGAGCACGCTGTTAAGGATACTGTGCGGGCTTGAACCGGCGGCGTTCGCGCGCGCGGCATTCCTGGGCCAGCCGGTAACGCTGTCTCCCTATCCGAAAACGATGCGCGATGCGATCGTGTACGTGCATCAGCATCCGGCCATGTTTTCCGGGAGCGTGGCAGGCAATATCGGCTATGGACTGGTGGCGCGCGGTGTGGCGAAACCTGAAATCGCGCGGCGCGTCGAACAGGCCATGGAATGGGCCGGCGTCATGCATTTGCGCAGCAGCCGGCCGGCGGTATTGTCGGGCGGGGAAAAGCAGCGGATCGCCCTGGCGCGCGCCAAAGTTTTGGAGCCCAGGCTGCTATTGCTCGATGAACCGACGTCGAACCTGGACGGCGCGGCGCGGGAACAGGTGATCGCATTGATCCCGGGCCTGGTGCGGGCCGGCAGCAGCATCGTGATGGCTTGCCATGACCGCGACCTGATCGGCTTGCCGGGGGTGCAGCGGATAAAATTGCGTGACTCACGGCTGGAGCTGCGATAGCGAACGGCAGGCGAAAGGATCACCCGGTCGGAAGTCTGGGGAATTGCTCTATGTTCCGCCACGGTCAGGCATGCGGACGTCGACCGGCACGCGGCCAAAGCCCGCATCGATCAACATTTGATGGATTTCCGGGTTTCTCATCCCGACGGCGATTGTCATGAGTTCATCTCGTTCGTGCAGGGAATATCTGGCCGCCACCATAACCTGCAGCAAGCGCCGGACACTTTCCGTGCTATCGATCCAGATCGCGTCATGCAGCGCAAACCGGTATTGTTCGGGCGTCCAGGGGACGTAGGCAAGCCTGGCGAGCCGCATGCCTGCTCCCAGGACCAGGTCAAAAATCTCCGGCTGCTCTGTCTGGCGCGCCATATCCAGCACTGTCAGCCCGCCACGATCGGGAGTTTGAAGATGTGCATGCCGCAGCGCCGGATGATTGAGTAGCCACCGTACCGCGTCAAGCCGATTATAATTCACCGCCTGCATCAGGGCCGACTCCCCGCTTGCTTCATCGCGGTCATCAATGCCTACGTTCGCCTCGTTGATCAGCCAGTCCATACTGGCTATGCTTCCAATCGCAGCCGCTCTTTGCAGTTCAAACGAAAGAACGGTTTGATCGACGTCCGTGACGGTAAACCAGCGCACCAGCAAATCATACATGGCAAACTCGCCGGTCATGAATGCCCGGTCCGCCTCGCGCTGCAGGATCGACGCACCGGCGCCGTCTTGCCTGGTCATGTCAGCGCCATGCTCGAGCAACAGGCCTGTCATTTTAATATGGCCGCGTCGTGTTGCCACCATCAGAGGCGTTTCCCCGATGCCAAGCTTGTCGTCCGCAAATTCACTCACAAACAGGATTTCACCTGGTAAAAGACTGTAGTCGACAATTGCATCAGACCTTAAAAGAATGGTGGCTATTTTCCAGCTTCCGACATTTGCGGCAAAAACCAATTGTTGCGACACGATCAAAGGAAAACCGAAATGCCGGGGAAATGCTTTCATCTCGGTTGCCATGAGAAACTCATAAGTTTCTCGATGCCCGTTCATGCTGGCTACCATCGCCGCCGTGGAACCCACTCGGCTCGGGCGTTCGATTTTTGCGCCGTGCTTTACAAGGAGTTTTACCAGGTCGATATTTTCGCCACCATCGATTGCAAGGAAAAGCGCGTCCGTCACGGCGTCCAGAGTAATGAACTGCGTGTAATCAGCGAGCAGACCGGCAACGCGTTCAACGGACTGTTGCTGCACTTCCTGCATTAAAATCTTGCGAAAATCCCGTTTCCGCAGGCTTCGATAATGCGGCCCATGATCAGGATCGACCGGGTAGGCGAGTAGCTGGTCGACGACCGCATTATTCCGGTGTAACGCCGCCAGCGTGAGTGCGGTGTTGCCTCGTTTGTCCATATGGAACAGATTGGCCCCCTTTTCAAGAAAAAAGGCGACCAGCCGCTGATGCCCATGTGCTGCCGCCACCATGAGCGGAGTTCGGCCACGCGAATTTGACAGGTCGATATGGGCGCCATGCGTGATTAATGTTTTCACCAGTTCCAAATCATCTTCGGCGGTAGCCAATAACAGGGGCATTCGGCCTTCACCATCGGGTTGGTTCGACAAGTAGGCAAGCTGACTGATGACAGCCTCGCCGGCATGGCAAGCAAGCGCCAGGTTGAGAAGATGCATACCGGCATATGGCGTTGCCGCGGGATGATGCAGGAATGCGATCGCGAGTTCTACGCAGGTTTCGACCGTATCAGGGTTGAGGAAGCGCGGGTTCGTAAAAGGGTTGTACCCGCGCTTGATGAAGCTGGCCGGCTTTCCGCCGACGGAGAGCAGTTGCCTTAAACGGTTCGGGTCATTTTCGACCACAGCCTTTACCATTCGCGCAAACTTTAATGTTGTGCGCTTGCTCACCAGCGCAGGCTTGGTCCTCAGCATCCAGGTGACCACGCGCGTCGAGCGTGACCTTGGCGGCTCGGCCGACATGGCATAGTTGTTTCGCAAGACCAGGGCGTTATTCGTCCCGCGCCGGCTCGCAACGCGGGGCGGCCGCGGAATGGATTCGGCGGGTCGGATCAAGCCCGGCGGCTGGCTGCGTGTCAGGGCGGAAATGGCTGGACCGGCATTCGACGTCGCCGGGTTCTTCGATGATGATGACGTTGGATCCATACGATCTTCCTGGCGCAACGTTTTTTGAAATTGGGTAGGCCCTGCCTAAGTAACGGGAATGGGAAAAGAGTTCAACATTGCGTGGAATTCAGTTATCAGGGGGTAATTTTTGTCCCCCGCTGCAGGCTGTGACGGTGGCAGGATTCGCCGGACGCGGTCAGTGTTTCGATCCGCCGCGCCGCGCAGCAAGAATGCCGGTTGAACGGCCGAGCTGTTTGTAAAGCGCCCCGTAACGCTGGTCCCAGGCCCGCACTGCGTTATATTGGTTGGTCACGGTAGCCAGGTCGCCGCGCGCGATCGGCCCGGATAAAGCCTTTTCAGGACCGGTCTGAAAAACATTGTCGACGGTGTTGCGCACCAGCGGTTCCATCATCTTCAGCGCAATGTCGTACGGAACGCCGGCCTTGCCGTATGCCTGCATTGCCACGTCGAGCAGGGTAACCAGGTAGTTGGACGCGAACACGGCGGCCGCATGATAGAGCATTTTGAAATCAGCGTCGATAGGCACCAGTTGCGCACCGATCGCTGTAAACCCTGGACCAAGCACGTCCAGCGCCCGCTGGTCGCCTTCGATCCCGCAGCAGGTTCCGGCAAATGATGTTACCAGTTGCGCAGGCGCGGCGAAGCTGCGCACCGGATGGATGCCGGCCACCGCCGCGCCCACTTGTACCGCGGCCGACAGGGCGGAGGAACGCAGCGCGCCGCTGCAATGGAACACGATCCTGTTTGCATCAAGCAGGCCGGCCGCCGCCAGTTGTGCGCAGCCGGGCACCACCTGGTCATCGGGCGTGGAGATCAGGACGATGTCGGCGCACCGCATGTCGGCGATATCGTGCACTGCGCGGCCAGCCCCGATAAACGACACCGCCCGCCGGGCGCTTTGGTCTGACCGGCACAGCACGTCCTGGATCCGGAACGTTTGGTTTATCGTCCATAGCCGACCCAGTGTCTGGCCCACGTTGCCGGCGCCGACAATATTCAAAGTCCTGATTTTTGCGGTCGCTGCCATGACGAATTCTTTCCCGAACGCTTACCCTCAGGCAGTCGCCTGTTCCAGCGCTTCTTGCTGTTCCAGCCATTCCGCCTCGAGCTGTTCGATCTCTTTAGCGTAGTACGCCTGGTCGGTGAGGAGCTGTTTCAGTTCCTTCTTGTTGGCGCCGTCATAAATTTCCGGATCGGCCAGGCGTGCGTCGACCGCTGCCTTTTGTGCATTGCGCTTGGCGATCTGTTCTTCGAGTTTCTTGATCTTCGATTCGATCGGCTTTCTGCGCGCGGCGAGTTTTTGCCGCTCTTCGGCTTCGATACGCTTCTGGTCGCGCTTGTCGGCCGCCGGCGCCGGTGGAGCGACCGCGCTGGCCGGCTTGCCGGTGGTTGCGGGCAGGGCGGCACCGGCGCCGGCGCCGGTCTTGGCGGCGAGCTTGGTTTTGAACAGCCAGTCGCGGTAATCGTCAAGGTCGCCGTCGAATGGCTGCAGCTTGCCGTCCGCCACGATGATGAATTGGTCCGTGGTCGCGCGCAGCAGGTGGCGGTCATGCGAAACCAGGACCAGGGTGCCTTCGAATTGGGCCAGCGCCATCGTCAGCGCCTCCCGGGTTTCCAGGTCCAGATGGTTGGTCGGTTCATCGAGCAGCAGCAGATTGGGGCGCTGCCAGACGATCAGGGCAAGCGCCAGGCGGGCTTTTTCGCCGCCTGAAAATGGTTCTATCTTGCTGGTGACCATCTGGCCGTTGAAATTGAAGCTCCCGAGGAAATTGCGCAGTTCCTGTTCGCGCACGGTCGGTGCGATGCGTCCCAGATGCCACAGCGGCGACTCATCGTGCCGCAGCATCTCAACCTGGTGCTGCGCAAAGTAACCGATCGCCAATCCCTTGCCGAACTGGGCGTCGCCGGCGAGCGGCGCCAGTTCAGCGGCGATGGTCTTGATCAACGTCGATTTGCCGGCGCCGTTTACGCCGAGCAGCCCGATTCGCTGGCCGATTTGCAATGAAAAATTGATTCCGGAGACGATCGTTTTTTCAGTGACGCTAAGATCGGTTTCGCTCTCGATCCGGTATCCCGCGTTGACATCTTCCATCACCAGCAGCGGATTAGGCGCGCTCAGCGGTTCGCGAAACTCGAAGGAAAACTCGGCGGCGGCGCGCAGCGGCGCCAGTTCTTCCATCTTCGACAGCGCCTTCATCCGGCTTTGCGCCTGGCGCGCCTTGCTTGCCTGCGCCTTGAAACGATTGATGAACGATTCGAGGTGGGCGCGCTGGCGGTTCTGCTTTTCAAGCGCGCTCTGGGCCAGCACCATCTGCGCCGCGCGCTGGCGTTCAAATGCCGAGTAATTGCCGGAATAGCGCTTCAGCTTGCGCTCGTCGATATGCACGATGACGTTCACCACGCCGTCGAGAAAATCGCGGTCGTGCGAAATGATAAGCAGGGTGCCGGGGTAGCGCTTGAGCCAGTCTTCCAGCCAGATGATCGCATCGAGGTCCAGGTGGTTGGTCGGTTCATCCAGCAGCAGCAGGTCGGACGGACACATCAGCGCCTGCGCAAGATTCAGGCGCATGCGCCAGCCGCCGGAAAAACTCGCCACCGGCTGCTCCATCTGTTCCATGCTGAAGCCCAGGCCGGTCAACAACTGTTCGGCGCGCGAACGCACGGTGTAGGCGTCGGCGTCGGCCAGGCCGCTGTAGAGTTCGCCGATCAGGGTGCCATTGGCCGCGCTTTCCGGCTCGCTTTCCAGGAATGCGAGCTCGTCTTCCAGGCGCCGCAGGGTAACGTCGCCGTCGATCGCATATTCAATGGCGGGGCGGTCGAGCGCCGGCGTCTCCTGGGCCACATAGGCCATGCGCCATTTCGATGGGAAGTCGATCTCGCCCTGGTCGGCGTGCAGTTCGCCGCGCAGCAGTCCGAACAAACTTGATTTGCCGGCGCCGTTAGCGCCGATCAGGCCGATCTTGTCGCCTGGATTAAGCGTGACATCGACATTGTCTAGCAACGGCTTGACGCCTCGCATGAGGCTGACTTGCTGGAAACGTATCATTTTTTACAGGGATTCTTTCAATCATGCGGCCCGCTGGGGGCTTGTTGGGCGCAGACCGCATTTTAACAGGCAGCGTCAGGCGCAGCCCGGTCGGGCGATGCGCCACGCATCGGGCACTGCGTCGCGCGTCAATTTACGGCCGCTGCCGGTTGCCCGGCGCCGCCGCAGATCGAGACATGACGAATTACTATCGCAATTGGCTGGCAGCGAGCAGGAACACCATGTCGTCGCCGGCGCTGGTGGTCAGCCAGGTGAGTTCCTGGTCTGGAAACGCCGCTTCGGCGTAAGCCCGCTCATTGCCGATTTCCACGATCAGAATGCCTTGCGGCGTCAGCCGTTGCGCCGCCCCGGCCACGATCCGGCGCACCAGGTCCATTCCATCGGCGCCACCGGCCAGCGCGATCTGCGGCTCGCGCAGATATTCCGGCGGCAGCGTACCCATCGAGCCGCTGTTGACGTACGGCGGATTGGTGATGATCATGTCGTATTTCTTATCGGGGACGGCTGCGTATAAATCCGATTCGATCAGGGTAATACGGCCGTTCAATTCATATTCGCCGACATTGCGCCGCGCCACTTCCAGCGCATCGGGCGACACGTCGACCGCGTCGACATGGGCGGACGGGAATGCATCGGCCAGCATGATCGGCAGGCAGCCTGAGCCGGTGCACAATTCAAGGATTTCGCCGACCGCGTCAGGATTGCTTACCCATGGCGAAAACTGCTCGGGAATCAGCTCGGCAATGAAGGATCGCGGCACGATCACGCGCTCGTCAACATAAAAACGATATCCGGCCAGCCATGCTTCTTTGGTGATGTAAGCGGCGGGCAGGCGTTCGTCGGTACGTTGACCGATTACCTTCAGCACTGCATCGATTTCCTCGGGCAGCAGGCGCGCATCGAGAAACGGATCGAGTTTGTCCAGCGGCAGGTCCAGCGTATGCAGGATCAGGTAAGCCGCCTCGTCAAACGCGTTTGTGCTGCCATGGCCGAAAAACAGGCGGGCCTGGTTAAAGCGGGTGACCGCGTACCGAAACAGGTCGCGCACGGTCAGGAACTGGTTTGGCTTCATTGGAGCGGGTCCTGCAGTAACAGATTTTCCATGGTGCGGCGGTAGATGTTTTTTAAGGGGTCGATATGGCGCAGATCAATATGCTCGTCGATCTTGTGTATGCTGCCGTTCGGCGGGCCGAATTCAATCACTTGCGGGCAAATCTGCGCAATGAAGCGGCCATCCGAGGTGCCGCCGCTAGTCGACAGCTCGGTCACGACGCCGGTCTCCGACTCGATTGCGGCGGCCAGCGCCTCGCTCAGGGCGCCGCGGGCGGTCAGGAACGGCAGGCCGCCGACCGTCCATTGCAATGCGTATTCCAGGCCGTGGCCGTCCAGGATCGCTCGCACACGCTGTTGCAAGCCTTCCACCGTGCTGGCGGTTGAAAAACGGAAATTAAAATCGATCACGACTTCACCGGGAATGATATTCGACGCGCCGGTCCCGCCATGGATATTCGATATCTGCCACGAGGTCGGCAAATAATATTCATTGCCTGCGTCCCATTTCGTGGCGGCCAATTCGGTCAGCGCCGGCACCGCCTGGTGTATCGGATTGCGTGCCATGTGCGGATACGCGATATGGCCTTGCACGCCTTTCACGGTGAGCTTGCCGGACATGGTGCCGCGCCGGCCGTTCTTGATCATGTCTCCAAGCGTGTCGTTCGACGTCGGCTCGCCGACGATGCAGTAATCGAGCTGCTCGCCGCGCTGCTTCAGCATGTCGCAGACGACCACGGTGCCGTCTACGGCCGGGCCTTCTTCATCACTGGTGATCAGGAAACCGATCGAGCCCTTGTGATCGGGATGCGCGGCGGTAAACTCTTCGACGGCGACCACCATAGCGGCAATCGAGGTTTTCATGTCGGCCGCGCCGCGGCCATACAGCTTGCCGTCGCGCCTGGTCGGCTGAAAGGGGTTGGATTGCCATTGGTCGACCGGTCCGGTCGGAACGACATCGGTGTGACCGGCGAAAACCAGCAGCGGTCGCGCGTTGCCGCGCCGCGCCCACAGGTTGGTTACGTCACCGGACTGCACTGTTTCGCACGCGAAGCCGAGCGGTTGCAACAGTTCAGCCAGCCGCTGCTGGCATCCCTTGTCTTCCGGGGTTACCGAAGACAGCGCGATCAGCTCTTCGGTCAGGGCGAGCGTTTTGCTCATGATTTATTTCTTGAATAGTTGTTGATAAAGTTCTTCGGAAAACCCGGTGCAGGTGGTTTGGCCCGTGGCCAGCACCGGGCGCTTCACGATCGATGGATTTTCCAGCATCAGCCGCGCCGCGCTGTCCGCATCGACGATCATGGCCTTGCGTGCGTCGGGGAGGGCGCGCCAGGTCGTGCCTTTTTTATTCAGCAGCACATCCCATGGCACGTCGGCCAGCCACGCGTCGATCAGGTCGCGGCTGATGCCGGCCTTCTTGAAATCATGAAAAACATGCGGCACGTTCCGCGTCGCCAGCCAGGTGCGGGCCTTCTTTACCTGGTCGCAGTTCGGAATGCCATAAAGAGTGATCGGGCTCATACGGTCAGCGTGAATTCGGTGAAGGTTGGCCCTTCCGGCCGTTCCGGCGCCTGATCGGGTTTCGCCACTTCGGTTTTTTCATTGTTGATGAGCCAGTAAAGATTGGTCGCCGAGTCCGCGTTGGCCAGCGCCTCTTCCTGTGTCACCAGGCCATCCTTGATCAATGCCATCAGCGCCTGTTCAAAGGTTTGCGATCCGGGCGACAGGCTCTTTTCGATCGCCTCCTTGATATGCACAACCTCTCCCTGCTCGATCAGTTCCGATACATGCCGGGTGTTGAGCATGACTTCGACTGCCGCCCTGCGGCCGCCGTCTTTCGATTTGACCAGGCGTTGCGAAATGATTGCCTTCAGCGTCACCGACAGATCGGACAGCATCGCCTGGCGCGTTTCGATCGGGAAGAAATTGATGATCCTGGTCAGCGCCTGGTAACTGTTATTGGCATGCAGCGTGGCCACCACGAGATGACCGGACTGTGCATAGGCGATTGCGGCCGACATCGTTTCGCGGTCGCGAATTTCGCCGATCATGATGCAGTCCGGCGCTTGGCGCAGCGCATTCTTGAGAGCGATCTGGAGGCTGGCCGCATCGGTCCCGATCTCGCGCTGGTTGACGATCGATTTCTTGTTCGTGAACAAAAACTCGATCGGATCTTCCAGCGTCAGAATATGGCCGGCGCTTGACGAATTGCGATGATCCAGCATCGACGCGATCGTGGTCGACTTGCCCGAACCGGTGGCGCCGACAACCAGCACCAGGCCGCGTTTTTCCATGACGAGCTCCGACAGGATCGCGGGAATACGCAAGTCCGCGATTTTTGGTATGTCGAATGGAACGAAGCGCAGCACGGCCGAGGTCGAACCGCGCTGGGTAAAGGCGGACAGCCTGAACCGGCCTATCCCCGCCGCCGGGATGCCGATGTTGAGTTCATTGTTGCGTTGCAGTTCTTTCAGCTCTTCGGCCGTAACAATCTCGCCCAGCAGCGAAAGAATGGATGCCTGATCCATTTTTTGCTGGTTGATCGGAATCATTTGACCGTTGATCTTTACATGGATCGGTGAGTTAACGGAAATGAACAGATCGGACGCTGCCTTGTCCTTCATCAACTGGAACAATCGTTCCATCGCCATGTGCGGCTCCTAAAGCGAGGTAAAAGCGTAAAAGGTGACCGTTGCCAGGGACAGCGCGCCGCCGCCTCAGGCTTCGCGCAATAACTCGTTGATACCGGTTTTGGCCCGCGTCTTGGCATCCACGCGCTTGACGATGACGGCGCAGTAAAGGCTGTACTTGCCATCGGCCGACGGCAGATTGCCTGACACGACGACCGAGCCGGCCGGGATGCGGCCGTAACTGACTTCGCCGGTTGCCCGATCATAGATCTTGGTCGACTGGCCGATGTACACGCCCATGGAAATCACGGAATTTTCTTCGACGATGACGCCTTCGACGTTTTCCGAACGGGCGCCGATAAAGCAATTGTCTTCGATGATGGTGGGGTTGGCCTGCATCGGTTCGAGCACGCCGCCGATACCGACGCCGCCGGACAGGTGAACGTTCTTGCCGATCTGCGCGCACGAGCCGACCGTGGCCCAGGTGTCGACCATCGTGCCTTCATCCACATACGCGCCGATGTTGACATAGGATGGCATCAGCACAACGTTCCTGGCGATAAAACTGCCGCGGCGCGCAACGGCCGGCGGCACGACGCGGAACCCGCCTTTGGCGAAGTCATCGGCGGTGTAGCCGGCGAATTTGGTCGGAACCTTGTCGTAAAACTGCATGTCGGCGCCGGCCGGCATCGGCTGGTTATCCTCGAGCCGGAACGACAGCAGCACGGCTTTCTTTATCCATTGATTGACAGTCCATTCGCCGCCGGATTTCTGCGCGACGCGCAGCGATCCCTGATCCAGTTGTGCAAGAACATGGGCGACTGCGTCGCGCACTTCCGCCGGCGCGGATTTGGGAGAAAAGTTTGCGCGATCTTCCCACGCCTGGTCGATGATTTGCTGCAGCTGTTGAGTCATTTTGGTTTGCGGGTTAAATACCGGTTAAATACGGGTTAAATATTGGAGGTTGATCATCCGCGGCCGGATCAGCGATCCGCCAGCTTCCTGGTAAATTCAACGATGCGCTGCGCGGCTTCCAGGCATTCGCTCACTTCGGCTACCAGCGCCATGCGAATCCGGTTGCTGCCCGGGTTGATGCCGTGCGCTTCACGAGCGACGTAGCTTCCTGGCAATACGGTCACATTATATTCGGCATACAGGCGCCTGGCATATTCCGTGTCGGAGATCGCGGCCAGTTTGTCGACTTTGGCCCACAGATAGAACCCGGCGTCAGGCAGTTCGACGTCCAGGGCTTGCTGTAACAGGGGAGTTACCTGCTCGAACTTCGTAATGTATTTTGCGCGATTTTCGGCTACGTGCACTTCGTCATTCCAGGCTGCGATGGAAGCAGCCTGGACTGACAGGCTCATCGCGCCGCCATGATAGGTGCGGTACAACAGAAATTTCTTGAGGATGTCGGGATCGCCGGCCACGAAGCCGGACCGCATTCCCGGCACGTTGGAACGCTTCGACAAGCTGGAAAACGCCACCAGGCGCTGGTAGCCGCGGCCAAGTTGATGCGCGGCCTGCATGCTGCCGAGCGGGGCTTCCGCCTTGAAATAAATTTCGGAATAGCATTCGTCCGATGCGATCACGAAACCATAGCGGTCGGACAGTTCGAACAGTTCCTTCCAGTCGGCCAGCGAGAGTACTGCACCGGTCGGATTGCCGGGTGAGCAAATATACAACAACTGGACGCGTGGCCATACATCGGCCGGGACGCTGGCAAAGTCTGGCGCGAAGTTGCGTTCAGGATTGGAATTGACGAAAAAAGGCTGGGCCCCGGCCAGATAGGCGGCGCCTTCGTAAATCTGATAAAACGGATTCGGGCAAATCACCACGGCATCCCTGGTCGGATCGATCACGGTTTGCGCCAGCGCGAACAGCGCTTCCCGAGAGCCATTGACTGGCAATATCTGGGTCGCGGGATCGAGGCTGGGCAAATCGTAGCGCCGCTCCAGCCAACCGGCGATGGTGGCGCGGAGCGCCTCGCTGCCGACGGTGGATGGGTAGGTTGCCAAGCCCGCCAGATTATCCGCCAACGCCTGCCGGATGAAGGCCGGGGTCGGATGCTTGGGTTCGCCGATGCCGAGACTGATCGGATGATAGCCGGCCGCAGGCCTGGTATCGGAAAAAAGCTGTCGCAGCTTTTCGAAAGGATAGGGCTGCAGCTTGTTGAGCAATGGATTCACGTGGTTGCGCGGAAAGAATAGGGGGCCAGAATGAAGCGGGTATTATACCGCTCCGGGAGGAGGTTACATCGTTGGATTGCTATAAAGGAACGAAGGCTGTTCCAGGAACTATATAATTTTCGGGTACCTATCCGGCGTCATAAAATGTCTCGAGGCAAGGCGCGATGCGGCCCATCCCTTCCGCACGCCAATGCGCAATCTGCTCTGAAAGCACGATTTGCAGAGCGTTACAAAATGTTCTTTCCGGCTTCGACAGCCGAGTACCGAACAGAACGCGGTATTCCGCAGTGCAGGGTAGTGTCGCCTGAAAATTTGGGCCCGCCATACCATGATGTTATGATTCCCCTCTTTTGCGAGAGTAAGAATTACCGTACCGGCCCGCTGACAGGACACTTCGCGGCACAAGGCG
>JAQGMO010000304.1 GCA_028292315.1 Herminiimonas sp.
TCCGATACTGCTACGCACGAACGCCAGTTGCACTGACAAAGAATCGAGCCCGACACTGAAATTTTCATCTTTCCGCTAAGCAGAAATTTCAAGGTACAAACGGCGAGCGTAACGGATAGTGTTTGGAAGATGAATCAAGGAACCACATTACGATGAAGTGCGTCATGCAGCCTGAATTAACCCGGGGGAGTGATTACAGGCTGCAGGCTTGGACTGCGTGAACAGCTCTCTGGCTGCGGCATTCGCAGCAGCGCCAACCTTCTACATTCAAAGCCCGCTGCCGCCTATCCAATATCGCCTGAATCCGTTCTTAACCGAGCGCGGTATCCAATACCATCATCAAGGTAAAGCCGAGCACCAGGCTGCAGATGGCAAACGTTCCATTACCGTTGCGATGTGATTCGGGAACCACCTCATGACCGATAACGAATAACATGGCGCCGGCTGCCGTGGCCAATCCCCAGGGAAGCAGGCCGGCACTGACGCCGATCAGTGCAACGCCGGCCACTGCGGCGACCGGCTCGATCAAACCCGAGGCAATGCCAAGCCCGACCGACAGCAGCCGCCCGTAGCCGACACTGCGCAATGCGAGTGCTACAACCAGCCCTTCAGGCACGTCCTGGATCGAAATGCCGGTCGCAAGCGAATTGGCCTTTTCAATATCGATGCCGGCATAAGCCACGCCAATCGCCAGGCCTTCAGGAAGATTATGCAGGGCGACGACCAGGACGAACAGCCAGGCTCGCTTCAGTGAATCGGCGGACGCCGCATCGATCGCGTGCCCGATATTCTTTCGCCTGACAAGCTGGTCCAGCAAGAGAATGAGCGCCGTGCCGATCAGGATGCCGCCGCCTACGCTGATACTGGCGGCGATAGGGCTGGCGCCCTGCCCTTTGGCCGCTTCCAATGCCGGCGCTATCAGGGAAAACGCAGTCGCGGCCAGCATGACGCCGGCGCCGAACCCAAGAAAACAATCGTAGGTTCGCTGAGAAAATTTTTGTGAAAACAGAACAGGCAATGTACCGAGGCCGGTGGCCAGGGCAGCCGTGCCGCCCCCCACCAAGGCTGCCGCCATTTTCGCATCATGCGCCGCCAAATAATTAATGACATTATTTAACAGGACCCAGCTGCCGCCGAGACAAATGCAACAACCTAAGACATATCGCCACCGAATGCCGTGGACCAAGGCATTAAAAGATCGGGGTCCATCGCTTTCATAAATTTGCATAGCGTCCTTCAGTGCCGGGGATTAAATGCAGCGAGCGGAAAACCGCTCGCTGCGCGACACGAAAACTGTCGCCGCGACAGAATTGCCTAGGTTTTTTTGGAAGCAGACTTCGACGCGGTCTTTGATGCCGTTTTTGACGCCGGGGCCGCGCCATCGATTCCGTCTGGAGACATGCCCATTCCCAGTTCTGCGCCGGTAAGCGGATCGCCATCGGGTATCGACGCCGTGCGCATCGCCATATGCTCGACCAGCGCAGCCTCATCCGTGGTCAAACCGGGCATAGCCTCTCCGGTCCCGCCATCGACCGCCATTTGCTGCTCGGGGTCGGAAACGAAATCCCATTTCTCGCCCTGGTTCCATGGGCCGCGCTCTTCGCCAGGACCGCGTGACAGATTGAAATACACGTTGGTGAACTTAGGATCGCCAGGCAATTTCCCAGGTGGGAAGTTGGGCTCAATGGAGTACAAGGCTTTTTCAAACGATTTCTGGTGCGCGATTTCCCGCGTCATCAGAAATCCCAATGCTTCTTTGACACCGGGATCGGTAGTCAGATTGATGAGCCGCTCATATACAATCTTGGCGCGCGCTTCCGCGGCGATGTTCGAACGCAAGTCCGCCGTCGGTTCGCCAATGGTATCGATATACGCCGCCGTCCACGGCACACCGGCCGAATTGATGAGTGGCGCACCCGCGCCATACAACACTTGCGTTATATGGCTATCGTTTCCGGCCCCGGTAATCGAACGGTATATTTCGCCTTCTTTTTCCACACCCTCGGCCAGGCGGCCTTTGGCGCCCTTGTTGAGCATGACGACAATATTGCCGATTACCTCCAGGTGACTCAGTTCTTCGGTTGCAATATCGAATAGCATGTCTTTCCGGCCCGGATCATCCTCGGCCAGTGCTTGCGTAAAATAGCGGCACGCTGCCGCGAGTTCGCCCTGAGGCCCACCAAATTGTTCCAGCATCAAGTTGGCAAGGCCCGGGTTGGTTTCGCTTACTCTAACCGTATATTGCAGCCGCTTATTGTGTGCAAACATTTTTAGACTCCTGTTGAAAGACAGATAGCAAGAACTGAGTTGACAGTTCAACATTTAATTTCAATATGGGAATGTATGGCATAGCCGAAACACTCATTCAAGAGCGATTGCTTTGGCTATCTGTGCATCGTCGCAATTTCTTGCGTGGCGCGGTATCGGAGAAACACTAAAGACGTGTAAGCCATCCAGCAATCGAAAATAAGGAAATTTCTTATACGGGGTAGGAAAATGTCACAGCCTGTAGAAGAAAATCCGTGCGCAGTGCTGGATATTTGAGAGGCGATTTGCTCTGTGACTAAGCGCAGAAGAAATATTGCGTATGAATAATAGGTGTAGGGAGGGAGGTGAAAACACTACTGAGCCGGCACCAATTCCAGAAAAGTATTGGAATGATTGCCGATTTGATCCGGATAGCCGCCATGGGCAATCCGGATCAAATTCTTATTGAGGATGCGTGCCAGAAAGATCCGGGCTCGCATTATGCCGATGTGCTCAGTGCTTCAGGAAATCCAGCACCAGACGATTGAATTCGTCCGCTTTTTCCCACTGCGCCCAATGGCCGCACTGGCTGAATACATGCAGGCGAGCGTCGGGAATGCCGAACACGACTTTCAAGCCATGGTCCAAAGGCAGGAAACGGTCGTCGCGTCCCCAGGTGCACAAGGTTTTCGCCTTGATTTCAGGGAAACGCGGCGACAGATCGATGAGCGCCGCTTTTTGCATGCTCTTGACCCAGTTCTTCAGATGGATGCCGTCATCGCGCATCATGGCCTTGAAACGACCCTCGATCAAATCTTCGGTAAGTGCGGTCGGATCGTAAACAAAAATATCGGTCATCTTCCGCAGCGCTTCCAGCGACGGATTCTTGAATACGACTTGCAGCTGCTTGATCCCTTCCAGCGGCATCGGCATCATGGCGCTGCGTCCGCAGCCGCCTGGCCCCATCAGGACCAGCTTGCCGAGGCGATCCGGGTACTCCAGCGCGAAGGTCATCGCCGTCGCGCCGCCCATCGAATTGCCGACCAGGTGCGCCTTTTGAATGCCGAGCACATCCATCAGACCCTTCACTGCGGCGGCATTGACCTGACCGCGCGGCACTTCCACCACCATCGGGTCGGATTTATTGAAGCCGGGGGAGTCGAGAAGAATGACCCGGTAACCAGCTTCCACAAATGGACCAATATTGCGCGAGTAGTTACTCCAGCCGCCTGCACCCGGACCGCCGCCGTGCAGCATGAATACGGCCTCGCCTTCACCCGCTTCATTGTAGTGGACTTGCATGTCGAGCGAGCCCTCTTTGATCCTTGCGTACTTGCTTGTTGATTCTTCGGTCAAACTTTTCATACATCTTCTCCGGTTTCTTGGTATGCCGAGTGTCGGCCAATCGTTGTGATAAAGTGCTACGTCTATTTCGGCCCATCCTGCGGCGCTTCAACGCCGTAGAAATTTAACGTAAATGCAATCATTGTGTAAAGCCCCATCAAGCCGATTCTGTCCGAAACGCCCTTGTGTCCAAAATAATTGAGCGCATGCTGGTATAGATCGTCCGGAACACGGCGCAATTCATGAAGACTGTGCGCCAACCTATATGTTAACGCTTCACCGGCGTCGGTGAAGCCCGGATCGCGTCCCTCCTTGATGGCGGCAATCGCCGCTTCTTCGATTCCGGCCTTGCGCGCATGCCGCTCATGCATCGCCCATTCAAACTCCGCCTGCCAAAACCGGGCGTTCACGAGGACGGCTATCTCTTTTTCCCGTTTCGTGATCGGCGCAGTTTCCGAAACATACAAGCCGAACGGCTCGACTACATTGGCGAAGTCGATGTTATGCAGCCAGGCGCGCAAATTAATCGGCACGCGCCCGCGTGGGCCGGCCGTAATACGGTCGGTAAATTCCGCCTGTTGAGGCGACATCTGATCCTTCGTCAGCTCGAACGCCGAAGCGCCGCGTGGAAATGATTTAGCCATGATATTTTTTAATGTCGAGAGTTATGCGGAATATGTGGAATATGCGGAATATGCCGGATAGGCGTGTTGCGCCGGTAATGCCGTTCGCGGCAAGCGCGAACGGCAATGCTACAGGATGATCGAAACCCGTCCCTGTTCGCGCAGGGAATCGGAACGGATCACCGCCCGTTTGCGCCTGATCCGAATCCCGTCGGCTTCCGAACGAATCAGGTCGTAAATGCCATGTCCGGGGAACACTTCGGACTCGCCATTCCGGCTGCGGTAAACCACGAAATTGCACGTGACGCGAATCACGCCCCCGCTCTCGCCTTCGACCATCACGTTGCCGACCATTCTTTGCAATACTGATCGCGGAAATTCGGCATGGGCCTGCTTTTTCAGCAGCCGCCTGGCACGTTCCGCCAGCCGTAGTCGATCGTCATATACCAGGAACAGATTGGTTCCGGTTTCACTGTCCGGCGCATCAATCGGAGGGATCAGATACTCGCCGTCTTCCGTAAACAGGTCCGCCCATTCATTCAGCTTCCAGTTGTCCAGAAGCCGGGCTTCGTGATACAGGAAATCCTCGGCTTCGGCACGCGTCATGTTGGCCGCAGGTGTCATTGTCGTCATGGTCCTTTCAACCCCGTTTTACTGGTACCGTTCATCAACTGCGACCAGCGCCTCCAAAACGCCCTTAACTGCAGCTCCTCGGTCTTCGAGGGCGTCGGGGTCTGCATTCCGCGCGAACAATCGTTCCAGGTATCGGGGAACGATTCATAGGATTTCTGCGCCGACTCCAGCATTTCCACGTCATCTGGCGTCGCGAATCCCGCGGGGCCCAGAAACTCGACAAAACTCTTCATGCGACGGTCTCGCGATGAGGCCGACTCCCCGATCGGGGCCAGCGCCCAGCTGTTGACCTGCATTTTTCCCGGCCCGGCCGGGTGATAGGTTCGAATCGTGACGGCCATGATGTCATTGATCACGAGATTCGGAAAAATCACCATGTTGCGGTCGCCGTTGATAACGACATTGGCCCGCTCGGGGCCCAGCCGGCCCTGGATTTCAGCAGCAATCGCTTCCAGTTCGGCCTTGCTCTCCTCGCCGAATCCGGCTACCCATCTCGCATAGGGCCGGCCCCACGCGGCCGCGCCGATCGATTCGCCAACCGCATGGCCATTGCCCAGGTCCTTGACCCATCCATGCGCTCCCATCTTGCGCTTGTATTCCTTGCCGTCGCGCACGCGCAGATAGTCGAAGTAAGTCGAGTGCGTGATCAATCCGTGATAGCCGTCATGGCTGTTCTCGGAGAGCATTTTCCAGTTCGCCTTGGCGCTGTACTCTTGCGTGCCTCCGACGACTTCCATGCCATGCGGGCCGTGATCGGCTACATAGCCAAGATAGTCCGCCGCCTCGCCCAGATAGTCGACAAGCGGCTCTACTTCAGGGTCGAAGCAAATGAAAATAAAGCTCTTGAATTCTTCGAGGCGCGCCACCGGGCGCAGGTTGAGCGAGCCATCGCTATTGGCGTCGGGCGGCAGCGATTCACGTCCCGGCATATCGACCAGGTTACCCTGGTTGTCGAACACCCAGCCATGGTAAGGGCAGGAAAACACTTTTTGCGTCCCTGACCGTTCGCGGCATACCGCGGCGCCGCGGTGCGTGCAGGCGTTATAAAAGGCATTGAGCGCATTATCCTTGTCGCGCGTCAGCAGGATGGACTTGCCGGCCACCTTGCGCTGGACGAATGCGCCTGGTTTGGCGAGCTCCGATGCATGGGCCAGGTAAAGCCAGCAGCGCGCGAAAATCCTTTCCTCTTCGAGAGACAGGATATCGGGATCCATGTAGACCTTCCGATTGACCCTGAACCGGGCGGCTTCCCGATTGTCTTCGACAGCGGTCGCGATGGTGCGCTCCGCCGCCGCTGTAAATTTAATTGTGTCCAGCATTAAAAAGCCTCCAATTTTTCAACTCAGTCCCCGCCTTCCAGGCGTTCGGCAAGCATAGCGGCCTACCATTCGATGGTAATCGTTGCGCAGGGTTACGCAAGACGTTGCGAGTACATGCAACTGTGAATTGCAGGAAATGGTGAGGGCGTGAAGCGGTCGGTTCCGGCACTGTTGACGATGCCTGCACTGCCGGCGGCAATGCGGATCACCGATCGGCAGGAGCCTGCGCCGCGGAAGGGTCCTGGCGCGCCTGCTTCGTCATGCGCGATTTGAATGCGGGATCGCGAAAGCTTTTATCGAGGAACTTGAGAAACGCGATAGTCCGCGGACTTAAATTCCGTGCGCTCTGGTACACCGCGTAGAGAGGTTCGGGCGTTTCGTCCTGGTACTGCTGCAGGATCGGTATCAGGACGCCGCTATTGATTTCATCCCTGACCTGCACCAGGGGGACCCGCACGACGCCAAGTCCCATGATGGCGAATACGCGAAGCAGATCGCCGGAGTTCGATCTGAGACGGCCGCTCAATACCATGTCGCGCGTTTCACCGTCGAGCTGAAAACGCCAGGATTGCTCCGCTCCCGGCAAGAAATTCAGGCATTGATGACGGACCAGGTCGGATGGATCGGTGGGAATGCCGGCCCGGTTGAGATAGGCCGGCGATGCGCAAAGCGTCCAGGATACGGAAGCGATCTTGCGTGCGACGAAGGAGGAATTCGTCGGCTCTTCAGCCACGATTCCGACATCGATCTGATGTTCGACCAGAGGAACCGCAACGCCCTTGAGGACGAAATTGACATCGAGGTCCGGATGCAGGTCGAGAAACGCGGGAATCAGCGGCGCGAGATAGAATTGCGCGATCTGCAGTGAGCACGCTACCCTTAGCACACCGGAAACAACCGGGCTTTTCCCGGCCACCACCTGCTCGGCATGCTTGACCGCTTCCAGCGCAAGCGTCCCTTCGCGGTAAAACATTTCGCCTTCCTTGGTTAAGCTGAAGGCGCGCGACGTGCGGTTGATCAGGCGCACTCCCAGCCGGTTTTCCAGGCGCTGGATCAGCTTGCTCATGGCGGATGGAGAATAATTCAAGGCGCGCGCTGCCCCCGAAAGGTTCTTTTCATCGGCAATTTTCAAAAATGCCTCGATCTCGGTCAGTCGGTCTCCCATTTTCTCTCCACGCATATACGCGCAATGCTGAATCGGCGAATCTTGCATGGGTTCTATCACAGCTTGAAAAGAAGGGTCAAGGGATATGACCGGATCGCTCCCCCGGAGATGGAGCCAGGACGGAGAAACCGGCGTTCCGGCAGCGGGAGCGAGGCGCCGGGCATGGATCCCCGCCTCATGCTCATGGCATGGCGCTCCCGCCGTTTACACTGATTTCCTGCCCGGTAATGAATCCGGTTTGCGGCCGCGCCAGAAAGCACACCATATCGGCAACCTCGCCGATTTCGACGCTGCGCCCCTTGGGAACCACGTCGATGAACGCCGCGGACCTGGCCTTGTGGGCGTTCTTCAGATTGGCGCGGTGCCGCTCCGTATTGATGACGCAGGGCGACACGGTATTGACGGTAATATCGTACCGGGCAAATTCCTTGGCCAGCGCGACCATCATCCCGACGACGCCGCCCTTGGCTGCATTGTAGCCGGCGTGCGCAGGTATGCCGGTCCGTAAGGAATCGGCGCCGATATTCACGATCCGGCCATGGTTCTGCGCAACCATGTGAGGCAAAACTTTGTGGCAGCCCCAGATCGCTGTCCACAGGTTGCGCGCCAACGTCGTCGTCAGGGAGCCGCTGTCGTGTTCCAGGAACGGCTTGATGATGCCGCCGCCGGCGTTATTGACCAATATATCGATGCGCCCGAACCGGTCGACAGTGCGATCCACCATTTCTTTCACATTTGATTCGCTGGACAGGTCGCCGCAGTAGCTTTCCACCTCGATTCCCGGATACTTGTCCGCGATATGCGCGGCGACTTCAGCCACGCGCGGATCGGCATCGGCGATCATCAGGGAAACGTTGTCCGCGGCGAGCTGGGCCGCGATGCCGCGGCCTAATCCGCCCGTGCCCATGCCCGCGCCGGTGACGATGCCGATTCGTTTGGATGGTGTGTTCATTAATGGCTTGCTTGCGGTGGTCAGGGTGGACAGGTTGAAACAGCGAGGTTCACACGATCGGCCGCTGGCCGCCGTCTATCATGAGGCTGGTTCCGGCCAGATAGCTTGCGCGCCTGCTTGCCAGGAATAACACTGCGTCGGCAACCTCGGCCGGCTCGGCGTACCGCCCCAGCGGCATGTCGGCCGCGCCGCTTGCCATGAGCTCCTGTTTCGACCGGTTCTTGCGCTGCGCTTCCAGTTCGAAGCGCCGCTCCAGCCTTTGCGTCATGATCGAGGCGGGATTGATCGCATTGATCCTCACTCCCATGTGCGCGTATGCCTGCGCAAGGCCGGCCGTCGCCAGCATCAGCCCGGCATTCGCGGCGCCGCCCGGCAGATGGGTATCGGATGGTGATTTTCCGCCTTTGCCGATGACATTCACGATGGCGCCGATAGCGGGAGCTTTGGCGCCCGCCTGCGGATTTTGCTCTTTCCACGCGAGATACCGTGCGCGGAAGCGCCGCAATATCACCGTGGTCGCATTCATATAGGAGAGGAATTTGGATTCAAAGCCTTCCCGCCATGCCGCTTCATCAAGGGCCTCCGGCTCCACCCTCCTGGCGGCGCCGGCACAATTGACCCATACGTCAATCAGTCCCAGTTCAGCCTCGACTTCGTTGGCGGCGCGCTCGGCTTCCGGCTCGGCCACCATGTCGGCGGCGATCGCCAGGACATGCCCTTTATCCAATAGCCGCCGCCGGGCCTCTTCCGCACGCTCGCGGTTGCGCCCGACGATAGCGACATTTGCGCCTTCGCCGAGGAAAGCTTCGGCGCATGCCAGGCCGATTCCCGCGCTGCCCCCAGTGATGACGACCGTCTTGCCTGCCAGTTCCAGATTCATGATGCAAGCTCTTTCGTCGCCGGGTCAGACCGTTCTATCGCGCCCACTGCGGCCTTGCGCTTGTCGACCGGCCCTAGCCAAAGATCGAAAGACTCGGGAACTGCCGGCAATGTGCGGGGATCGCGTGCTTCCTCATGCTCGTGGAATTCTTCCATGCCGAAGCTGTATTCAACCGTCAGGCCGTCCGGATCGAGGAAGTAAAGGAACATGCTGCCGGAAGGCAGGTGACGGCCCGGGCCATTCACAACTGCCGAACCTGCCTTTTGCAAACGCCATATCGCGCGACCGATATCATCGACTTCAGTCACCATGAAGTTGAGGTGATTCATGTTCGCTTCCTTGCCCGTTCCATTGCCGATGCCAAGCGAGTGATGGTAAGGATTTGGGTAACAGCGCATGAATACCACCCTGTTTTCGATCGAGTCCGACACTTTGAAATTCAGCGTCCCGGTAAAGAATTTTACCGTCTGCTCAAACGTCGGCGAACGCAGGACCATGTGGCCGAGCCGCTGGATCTGCGCCACGGTATGTTCGTACGGCGGCTCCGCAGGCGCATTCATTCCGACGTAAAAATCGAGGGCGCAGCCGGTGCCCGGCTCCCAGGTCCGCAAGCCGGGCCCGGTGCCCATTGCATCGCGCTCGCTCTGCGGAAGCTCGATGCAGGCGACCGACGCCGCGTCCAGCACAGAATGAAGTTCACCGATCTGATCGATTGATTCCAGTTCGAAGGCCAGGCGCTTCAGGCCCGGCGTCGCGCCCTGGTACAAAACGATGTCATGATGCTTGTCGCTGCATCGAAGATAACGGCACCCGGCGAGCGGCCCCGAAATTTCTTGCAATCCAACGATATCCCGGTAGAAGTCGGCGGAACGCCCGACATCGGTGACATTCAAAGCGATATATCCAAGTCTTTTATAACGAATCATGCATTTCTCCTTGTTTTTTCGGTCGGAGCGATACGCTTGCCCCATGATCGGAAAAACCGCCGTGCGTCGCTCATTCCGGCGTAATGTTGGCGGCCTTTACCGTCGCCGCGATCACAGGTTCGTGCTCCGCAACGCCGTCCGTGACCCCTTTCGAGTCGCTGGCGACCACTTGAAAACCGCGCGCCGCAATCTGGGATTTTGCAAAGTCAGGACGTTTCAAAATAGCCACGACGGCTTCGCTGCTCCTGGCAACGATTTCCTTAGGGGTATCGGCAGGCAACAGGAACACCATCCAGATCGAGAGCGGGAATATATGCAAAATGTCGCGGATGCCGTGCGTGAAGTTTTTTCGCAAGCGTCCCGATAATGGTTTTGGTTATTTCGCTTAATTTCTGTTAGTCGGAACCGATGAAATCATTCCTCGATTTACCGCGCTATAAAAAGCAGTTTATCGCCGCCGCGGCCGACCTGCTTTTTTTGCCGCTGGCATTTTGCCTGGCGATTCTACTGCGCTATGACCTGGTGAATGTGGCATTGTTCAGGGAATACCTGTGGATCATTATCGCCACGCCGATTATCGCATTGCCAATCTTTGTCCGCGTCGGTTTGTACCGGGCGGTGATCCGCTTTATTGACCAGAAACTTGTTTACTCCGCCGTGGTGAGCGTGACGCTTTCCGTATTGCTGCTCGGCGC
>JAQGMO010000323.1 GCA_028292315.1 Herminiimonas sp.
GCCATGCAGCCCCGGCCCCAGTTTTACCTGCGCGCCGTGGCGTTCGGCGATGCGCCGGACGATCGACAAGCCCAGGCCGCTGCCCGGCAATTGCGCGCCGGCCAGGCGGAAAAAGCGCTCGAACACGCGTTCTTCCATGGCCGGTGGAATGCCGGGCCCCGAATCGGCAACTGCGAGGAAAGTGGCCCCGTCACGCTGGCCGCAACGAATCACGAGTTCTCCCGGAGCGGGCGTGTACCGGATGGCATTGTCGGCCAGGTTGCGGATCAGCATGCGCATGCTGCCGGCATGCAGGCGGCACGGCGCCGCGGCCACCTCCAGCGTCAGCACCAGCCCTTTTCTGGCGCATTCGGCCTGCCAGTCTTCCGCCTGTTCCCGCAGCAGCAGGGCCAGGTCGCCGGCCGCCTCGGATGAACCCATGCCGGTGATCTGGAAGCGCGATCCGAGTTCGTCGCGGATGGTCGCCACGGTCAGCACTTCGCCGCGGTTCTTTTCAAACAGCACGATCGCCATCGCCTTGCCGATCCTGTTACGCGTCGCGTCGCGCATCCGGCGTCCGCCGTCGCCGTTCAGGTCGATGCCGACCGCCGGCTGCTGGTTTTGATCGAAACTGGCGGACGCGCTCGAGATATAGTCGCCGGTGATGATTGGATCGCGGTACAGGACGACCGGAGCGTTCTTGCCGACCTTGAACAATTCGGAACCGAACGGGATGGCAGCGCTTTCCTCGGTGCCGCGCGCGACCGACTCGTCCACCATGCGAACTTCCAGCGTTGCGGTGCGCCCGATAATGTCCTTGGCGCGCGACACGTCCTGCACGCCCGGCAATTGCACTACGATACGATCCGCGCCCTGGCGCTGGATCAGCGGCTCAGCCACGCCAAGTTCATTGACGCGCTTGGACAAGGTGGTGATGTTTTGCTGAACCGCTTCTTCCACTGTGCGCTTCAGCCCTTCCGGCCGCAAGGTCGCCACCAGCTTCATCTCGCCGCCCTCGTCGACATCCTGCAACACCAGGTCCGACAGCTGCGACGCGATCAGCTCTTTCGCCGCCGCGCGTGTTTCCGGATCGCGGAAACGCACCTCGACCGCGGAACCGCTGCGCGAAATGCCGGCAAAACGAATTTTCTTATCGACCAGGACACTGCGCACGCTGGTTTGCAAGCCCTGCAAATGCTTGTTCATGACGGCCCTGGTATCGACCTGCATCAGGAAATGCACCCCGCCGCGCAAGTCGAGTCCAAGATACATCGGGAATGCATGCAGACTTTGCAGCCAGCCCGGGGTATTCGGCACCAGGTTGTAAGCCGCCAGGTAGGTCGGATCGGCCGGATCGCGATTCAATTCGCGCTCCAGCAAGGCCTTTGCCTTGAACTGGGTATCGGTATCCGCAAAACGTACCCGCACCGACCCTTGCGAACCGATCGGCTCGAACGTCACCCCGTGATGTGGGAGATTGCCTTTTTGCAGAGCCTGTTCAACCAGGCCGGTGACAGACGAATCGACTTTGACGGTAGCCTTGGCGCTACTGATCTGCACCGCCGGCGACTCACCGAAAAAATTCGGCAACATATAAAACACGCCGAACAGGAGGGCAATTACGATGAGAATGTATTTCCAGAGAGGATAGCGATTCATATCAATTCAACATTCAAAGTGAAACCCGGCGCTCGCAAGCCGCGCGCTGTCCGCCTGATCCCTGATCAATTACAAAAATTACAGCGACTTGATTGTGCCTTTTGGCAAAAGCGTGGCGATAGCAACCTTCTGCACCGGCACTTCAACGCCGTCCGACACTTCCAGCGTGACGTATGCATCGCTTACCTTGGTGACTTTACCGAGTATCCCGCCTGCGGTGACAACTTCGTCGCCTTTGGCAAGGGCTTCCATCATGGCCCGCTGTTCCTTCTGACGCTTCATCTGGGGACGGATCATCAGGAAATACAGGACCACGAACATCAGGATAATCGGCAGAAAGCTGGTCAGATTACTATCCAGTCCGGGGATAGATTGTGCATATGCGTTGGAAATGAACACGTGGCGCTCCAAGGTTGTAAGTTTGAATAACCCGGCATTTTAGCACTGGACCGCCAATTCCCGGCTGGTCGGACATGTTTAGGTCCGAATCCGGCTGCACGCCGGAAAAATCGGTAAAGGCGGCACATGCTTAATATTTTTTCTGCTGCGGATTCTATGGCAGCCATAACGGGGCGCACCAATCCCGCAAGCTGCTTATCCTATGCTGTAACAGGTTCCGGATCAGGCGCCGCGCGCGCGTTCCGCTTTGAAAGTCAACATGAAAGCCTGATACTGTCCGGCATCGATCGCCGCCCGGATATCCTTCATCAGTTGCAGGTAGTAGTGCAGGTTGTGGACGGTATTAAGCCGCGCGCCCAATATCTCGCCGGCCCGGTGCAGATGATGCAGGTAAGCACGCGAAAAATTACGGCAGGCATAGCAACCGCATGTTTCATCGAGCGGCTTTGTATCATCCTTGTAGCGCGCATTCTTGATCTTGATATCGCCGAAGCGGGTAAACAGCCAGCCATTGCGCGCATTACGCGTGGGCATAACGCAATCGAACATGTCGACTCCGTTCGCCACGCCTTCAACCAGGTCTTCCGGTGTGCCGACGCCCATCAGGTAATGGGGCTTGTCGGCCGGCAGGCGCGGGCCGATATGTTGCAGCACCCGCATCATGTCTTCTTTCGGCTCGCCGACCGACAGTCCGCCGATCGCGATGCCATGAAACCCGATATCTTCCAGCCCTGCCAATGATTCATCGCGCAAGGCTTCAAACATGCCGCCCTGGACGATACCGAATAGCGCGTTCGGATTTTCGCCTGCCTCGAATTCAGCGCGCGAGCGCTTGGCCCAGCGCAAAGACATTTGCATCGAACGCGCCGCTTCATCCGTGGTCGCCGGTCGGCCGTCGATCTCGTACGGCGTGCATTCGTCGAACTGCATGACGATATCGGAATTCAACGCGCGCTGGATTTGCATCGACACTTCCGGCGACAAAAATAACTTATCGCCATTGATCGGCGAGGCGAACTTGACGCCTTCTTCGGTAATCTTGCGCATTGCGCCCAACGAAAATACCTGGAACCCGCCGGAATCGGTCAGGATCGGCTTATTCCAGCCCATGAAGCCGTGCAAGCCGCCAAACTTGTCGAGCACTTCCGTGCCTGGCCGCAGCCATAAATGAAAGGTATTGCCAAGTATGATTTGCGCATCGATATCGTTCAGCTCGACCGGCGACATTGCCTTGACCGTGCCATAGGTACCGACCGGCATGAAGATCGGCGTCTCGATTACGCCGTGATTCAGGGTGAGCCGGCCGCGACGGGCCTTGCCGTCGGTTTTAAGAAGTTTAAAATTAAGCATTAGTCAATTAAGGTAAGGTACATGGCGTCGCCATAGCTGAAAAAGCGGTAACGCTGTTCAATCGCATGCTGGTAGGCTGCGCGGATGCGCTGATAACCGGCGAATGCGGACACCAGCATGAGCAGTGTCGATTTCGGCAAATGGAAATTCGTGATCAGGCGGGTCACCGTCCGGAATGCATAGCCGGGCGTAATGAACAGCCGCGTATCCGCGCTGCCGGCCTGCAGGCTGCCCGATTGCGATGCCGATTCGAGCGCGCGCAAACTGGTGGTGCCGACCGCAACCACGGCCCGGCCGGCCGCTTGCGCGGCGCGCACCGCGCTGACGGTCTCGTCTGAAATGGTGTACCACTCGCTATGCATCTGGTGCTGCGCCAGGTCTTCCGAGCGCACCGGCTGAAACGTTCCGGCGCCGACATGCAGGGTAACAAATGCAAATAGCACACCTTTTTCGCGTAACCGATCCAGCAGCGGCTGGTCGAAATGCAATCCGGCGGTCGGCGCGGCGACCGCACCGGGCTCCTTCGCATAGACGGTCTGGTAGCGTGTTTCATCATAGGCATCCGCCGCATGGTCGATGTAAGGGGGCAGCGGCAGGCGGCCATGTTCTTCGATCAAGGCGAATACATCCGATGGAAACTGCAAAATATAGAATTCACCGGCACGCTCTCCGACCACGACGTCGAATGCCTCCGCCAGGCGGATCGTCATGCCGGGCGACGGCGATTTGGAGGCCCGGATCTGCGCGTGCACGGTGCGGTTGTCCAGCACCCGTTCCACCAGTACTTCAACTTTCCCACCGGTTTCCTTGACGCCGAAAAACCGTGCCTTCAACACGCGCGTATTATTAAAGACCAGCAAGTCACCAGGCGCCAGTAAATCCGCAATATCGGCAAACGCACGATCGGTCAGCGTATCGGCGCCGACCTGCAACAGGCGCGATGCGCTACGCTCGGGCAGCGGCAATTGGGCAATCAATTCCTGGGGCAAGGAAAAATCAAAATCGGACAGTGAATACATGCGTCGGGTGGTATCGGAGTGGGTCTGGAACTGCTATGGTTATGCGCCTGGCAAGGCAAGCTTGCACGCCTGCACGCCCATTAAAATAGGAAATCCGCTATTTTACGCTGTACTGCCCACTTTATGCCCTGATATGCCTGCAACAAAGCAAAAGCCCGCCAAATCCGCGCCTTCCCGCCCGAACCGCACCGAGGATAAGCTCGCCCGGCTTGGATTGCGCTCGGACATGGACTTGGTCCTGCACCTGCCAATGCGCTACGAAGACGAGACTGAAGTCGTTCCGATCCGCGCGGCCGGCTTCATGACCGGCCATCCGGCGCAAGTCGAAGGCGTGGTCACGGCATGCGAAGTCCAGTTTCGTCCGCGCCGGCAATTGGTTGTGACGATGGAAGATGCGTCCGGCCAGCTGGTGATGCGGTTTCTGAACTTCTATGGCAGCCAGACGAAGCAATTTACGGTCGGCAACCGCGTGCGCGCGCGCGGCGAAGTGCGGCACGGCTTTTTTGGCGATGAGATGGTGCATCCGGCCTACAAGATCATCGTCGAAGGCGCCCCGCTTCCGACTGTTCTTACGCCGGTGTATCCGGCCGGCGAAGGCCTGTCGCAGGCTGCCTTGCGCAAAGCGATCGCCGAGGCAATGACGCGCGTCGACTGGACTGATACGCTCTCGCCGCCGCTGCTGGCCCGGTTCGATCTGATGCCATTCGAGCCGGCGGTCCGGCTGTTGCATAATCCGCCGCCCGAGATCGATGAAAATGCCCTGGAGGATCGCTCGCATCCAGCCTGGCTGCGAATGAAATTCGATGAGCTGGTGGCCCAGCAGTTATCGCTGAAGCGGGCGCAGGTGGCGCGCCGCGCCAGGGGCGCCGCGCCACTGCCCGTCATCGGCGCTCTGTCCAATGCCTTCATGAAAACCCTGCCATTCAGCCTGACTGTCGCGCAACAGCGCGTGCTGGATGAAATACGCGCCGACTTGCGCGCGGCATACCCGATGCAGCGGCTGCTGCAAGGCGATGTCGGCAGCGGCAAAACCGTCGTTGCCGCGCTGGCCGCCGCCCAGGCGATCGACAGCGGCTACCAGGCGGTGCTGATGGCGCCGACCGAAATCCTGGCCGACCAGCATTTCCGCAAGATTGCCGCCTGGATGGAACCGCTCGGGATCAGTGTGGCATGGCTGACCGGCAGCCTCAGGAAAAAAGACAAGACCGAAGCCCAGGCACGGATAGAATCGGGCCAGGCGCAGCTTGTGATCGGCACCCATGCGGTAATCCAGGACGCGGTGCAATTCGCGCAGCTCGGCCTGGTGATCGTCGACGAGCAGCATCGCTTCGGGGTCGGACAGCGCCTGGCGCTGCGCAACAAGGGGCTGGCCGACAGCACCGCGCTTGAAGGTTCGGCAAGCGTGCCGCACCAGTTGATGATGTCCGCCACACCGATCCCGCGGACGCTTGCGATGACTTATTATGCCGACCTGGAAGTCTCCGTGATCGATGAATTGCCTCCGGGCAGAACGCCAGTCGTCACGCGCATCATCGACCAGAACCGGCGCGAAGAAGTGATTGAACGGGTGCATGCCGCTGCGCTGGAGGGGCGCCAGGTTTACTGGGTTTGCCCATTGATCGAAGAATCTGAAACCCTGCAGCTTCAAACCGCCACCGATACGCACGCGACGCTGGCAGCCGCGCTACCCGACTTGCAGGTCGGACTGGTGCACGGCCGCCTCAAGCCCGCCGAAAAGCAAGACATCATGGATGCCTTTACGCGCGGCGAAATCCATGTCCTGGTGGCGACCACCGTGATCGAGGTTGGCGTCGACGTACCGAATGCGTCGTTGATGGTGATTGAGCATGCGGAGCGATTTGGCCTGTCGCAATTGCACCAGTTGCGCGGCCGGGTCGGGCGCGGTTCGGCGGCCAGTGTCTGCCTGCTGCTGTATCAGAGCCCGCTCGGACCGGTCGCGAGGCAGCGCCTGATGACGATGCGCGAAACCACGGATGGATTTGAAATTGCGCGGCGCGACCTCGAGATTCGCGGTCCCGGCGAATTTCTCGGCGCGCGCCAGTCGGGCCAGGCCATGCTGCGTTTTGCCGACCTTGAAACCGATCAGTGGCTGGTGGAAAAAGCGCGCAATGCCGCCGAGACTTTGCTGCGCGACGACCCGGCGACGGTGGAAGCCCACCTGGCGCGCTGGCTGGGCATGCGGGAAGATTATTTACGCGTATAGGGAGGAAAAGCGGGGTCCGCATTCACCATCGATCGCAGTATGACAAATTACAAGCCCTGAATAATTTTCCAGCCTATGCGAAGATACGCCCATGACACTTACTGAACTCAAATACGTTGTCGCTGTCGCGCGCGAAAAACATTTCGGCCATGCCGCCGAAGCCTGCTTTGTCGCGCAGCCGACGCTGTCGGTCGCCATCAAGAAGCTGGAAGATGAATTAGGCGTCATTATTTTCGAGCGCGGCGGCACCGAAATTTCGATGACGCCGCTCGGTGCGCAAATCGTCGCGCAGGCTGAACGCGTACTCGAGCAAACCGCTTCGATCAAGGAAATCGCCAAGCAAAACAAAGACCCGCTGGCCGGACCTTTCCGTCTCGGGATCATTTATACGATTGCGCCCTATCTGCTGCCGCAACTGGTGAAAAACATGATCGAGCAGGTGCCGCAGATGCCCCTGATCCTGCAGGAAAACTTCACCGTGCGGCTGCTGGAACTATTACGCCAGGGCGAACTGGACGCCGCGATCATGGCGCTGCCGTTTCCGGATCATGGCTTGCTGGTGCAGCCGTTATACGACGAGCCTTTCGTCGTCGCCTTGCCCAAGCATCACCAGTGGGCGAACCGGGCCGATATCACGACCCGCGACCTGAAGACTGAAACCATGCTACTGCTGGGAAATGGTCACTGCTTCCGCGACCAGGTGCTGGAAGTATGTCCGGAAATGTCGCGTTTTTCGACAACCGGGGATGGCATCGCTCGCACCTTCGAAGGATCATCACTGGAAACAATCCGCCACATGGTCGCTTCCGGCATCGGTATCACCGTGCTGCCTCAGGCCTCGGTACCCGACATGCAGTCGCAGGACGGCATGCTGCGCTATCTGCCTTTCTCGCAGCCGGTGCCGTCGCGCCGCGTGGTCATCGCCTGGCGTAAAAGCTTTACGCGCAGCGCGGCGATCGAGGCGGTGCGGCGAGCGGTGCTCGAAAGCCAGTTAAGCGGGGTAGCGATGCTGCCTGACGAAGCCATTCTCGAAAGCTGACCGGCTGACGGCAGGCGCGATCGCGGCGCCGGCGGCAGCCTTTCCCAGGCAATCCGCTGCAGGCAGGAGGTGATACCGAAAGGCACCGGGTTCTCGCGCGTTGCAGCCGCTGTGCTGCTGCCGCGCAGGCGCCTAAATGCGCCGCGAGGTCTGGCTATCGAACCAATGCACCGATTCGGCGGCAAAGCCGGCCGTAACGCGTTGTCCGGCCGCCACCGCAGTCCCGGCCGGCGCGCGAATGATCATTGGCTGGCCGGCTACCTGCGTATGCACCAGCAAGTCCGCTCCCAGAGCTTCCACCATTTCCACGTCGGCGCTGATCCCGGGCCGGCCGAGCACCAGGTGTTCCGGCCGCAAGCCGAGGATGCATTCACGATTGGCCGCCGCGAGCGGCATCGCCGCAAGCTCGATCGCCAAGCCGCCGCCAGCCTCGAACCGGCTGCCGTCGGCACTCATTTTTCCGCGCAATAAATTCATCGGCGGCGATCCGATGAAACTGGCCACGAAAGTGGTCGCCGGCTTGCCGTACACCTCGGCCGGCGTGCCGATCTGCTCCGCGCGGCCGGCATTCATCACAATCATGCGCTGGCCGAGCGTCATTGCTTCGACCTGGTCATGCGTCACATACAGGCTGGTGGTGCCCAGCGCCCGATGCAGCTTCTGGATTTCAAGCCGCATCTGCACCCGCAGCTTGGCATCCAGGTTGGAGAGCGGTTCATCGAACAGGAACACGGCGGGCTCGCGCACGATTGCCCGCCCCATCGCGACCCGCTGGCGCTGACCGCCCGAGAGCTGGCGCGGCGTGCGCTGGAGCAGCGCGCCGAGTTCCAGGATCGCGGCCGCCTTCTGCACCCGGGTTTCGATATCGTCCTTTGAGAAGCCGCGGATCTTCAGGCCATAGGCCATGTTCTGGTACACGCTCATATGCGGATACAAGGCATAGTTCTGGAACACCATCGCAATGTCGCGATCTTTCGGCTCGAGATTATTGACGACCCGATCGCCGATGACGATATCGCCGCCGGTGATTTCCTCGAGACCGGCGACCATCCGCAGAAGCGTGGACTTGCCGCAGCCCGATGGCCCGACCATCACCACGAATTCGCCGTCGGCGATATCGACCGCGATGCCGTGTATGACGGCGACCGCCTTGGCCCCCTTGCCATAGGTTTTAGTAACGTTGTTTAAGTGGACTTTTGCCATATGCTCTTTTTCAACACGCCGGGTCCGGCTTTCAGCGCCGGCATGCCGTATTATCCTGTAACCTGTTTTTGGGCTTATTTTTCTGAGTCATTTATCCAACTCATTTTCCGACTCATTTTCCGGCTTATTTTCCGGCTTATTTTTTCAAACTCATTTCTCGGAATCCACCAGGCCCTTTACAAACCATCTCTGCATCAGCACCACCACCAGCCCCGGAGGCAGCATCGCCAGAATCAGGGTCGCCATCACCATGTTCCACTCGACGGCGGCGTCACCGCCCGTGATCAGAGTCTTGATGCCGATTCCTACCGGGTACATGCCTGTTTCGGTCGCGATCAGCAGCGGCCACAGGTACTGGTTCCAGCCATAGATGAACATGATGACGAACAGTGCCAGCACGTTGGTGCGTGAAAGCGGCCAAAGCACATCCTTGAAGAAGCGCAGCGGCCCGGCGCCATCGATCCGCGCCGCCTCCGCCAGCTCATCGGGGACTGTGAGAAAAAACTGGCGGAACAGGAAAGTGGCCGTCGCCGATGCAATAAGCGGTATGGTCAGGCCGGCGTAGCTGTTCAGCATGCCGAGATCCGACACCACCTGGTAAGTCGGCGTGATGCGCACCTCGACCGGCAGCATCAGGGTCACGAAAATCATCCAAAAGAAAAACCCGCGTCCCGGGAAACGGAAATACACCATTGCGAATGCCGACAGCATGGAAATCGTAATCTTGCCGATTGCGATGATCAACGCCGACACCAGGCTGACCCACATCATCCGCCCGACCGGCGGCATTGAAATATTGCCGGATGCGCCCTTTGAAATCACTTCGGAATAATTCGCGATGAATTGCGACCCGGGCACCAGGGAAATCGGCGCCAACGCCGACTCGGTGGCGGTCTGGGTACTCGCAACAAACGCAACATAGATTGGAAAAGCAACGATGAGTACACCGAGGATCAACACCAGGTGGCTGATCAAATCGAGAATGGGCCGGCGTTCAATCATTTTCCATCACCTCCACCGTCACGGGTCCGGGTAAGGTCATTGTTTGCGGCGCAAGGAATTTCATACGTACTGCACTTTCTTTTCGACATATTTGAACTGCACCACGGTCAAAAGAATCACGACCGCCATCAACACCACGGACTGCGCCGCCGCGCCTCCCAGATCGCCGCCCTTGAAGCCGTCATGAAATACCTTGTACACCAAAATTTCCGTATCCTTGCCCGGCCCGCCCTGCGTCGTCGCTTCAATGATCGCAAACGTATCGAAGAAGGCATACACGATGTTTACCACCAGCAGGAAGAATGTCACTGGCGTCAGCAATGGAAAGACGATCGTGAAGAAGCGCCTTACCGGCCCGGCGCCGTCGATCGCGGCGGCTTCAATCAGCGACTTGGGAATCGATTGCAAGCCGGCCAGGAAAAACAGGAAGTTGTAGCTGATTTGCTTCCATACCGCGGCCATCACGATCAGCAGCATGGCGTGATTACTGTTGAGGATATGGTTCCATTCGATCCCCAAGGGCCGCAAGGCATGCGCAATAATGCCGAGCGTCGGGCTCATCAGGAACATCCACAACACCCCCACCACCACCGGCGATACCGCATAGGGCCAGATCAGGAAGGTCTTGTAAACCGCAGCGCCGCGCGTAACCCGGTCGGCGAATACCGCGAACAGCAGCGAGATCGAGAGGCCGAGGAACGCGACCAGCACTGAAAAGAAAGCGGTGGTCTTGAAGGTCTGAAGGTAAGACGGGTCATTGAACAGAATTTCAAAATTCTCGAACCACACGAATTGCGAAGCCACCCCGAACGCGTCTTGCAGCAATACCGACTGGTAGAGCGCCTGCCCGGCCGGCAGGAAGAAAAACAGGATCGTGACGATGATTTGCGGTGCGACCAGGACATAAGGCAGCCACGGCGATTTGAAACGAGCGCGTTTTTCCATTGTCTATTCATGTTGCAACCCCCTGCCGCGAACCAGCGCGGCAGGGAGTTGATGCTGGATCGTCCTGTCAGGTCGTGTCAAGT
>JAQGMO010000386.1 GCA_028292315.1 Herminiimonas sp.
TCCTTGCGATTCCGGAGCTGCTGCGGATACTGACCGACTAACACGACATGGCGTGGTCGCAGGCGTGGAGCCTCGCGCAGCAAATCTTTTCCTACACGAACCACACGCTGATGCATGAAGCGCTCGAGACCTGGCCGGTCGACATGCTGGGACGTGTGCTGCCGCGCCACCTGATGATCATTTTCGACATCAATGCGGAATTCCTGGCCAGCGTCAATGCCAGGTTCGGCACCGACCTCGACCTCATGCGCCGGCTATCGCTGATTGATGAACATGGCGAACGGCGGGTCCGCATGGCCTACCTGGCGGTAGTTGCCAGCCACAAGATCAATGGCGTATCGAAATTGCATTCCGATCTGATGACAAAATCGATCTTCGCCGATTTTGCCAGGGTCTTCCCGGAGCGATTTACCAACATCACGAACGGCATTACGCCGCGACGCTGGCTATCGCAGGCGAACCCGCCGTTGTCGGCATTAATCGATGAAAAAATTGGCGCCGGCTGGCGGCGTGAACTGGACCAGCTTGCCGGCCTGAGGCCGTTCGCCGATGATCCGGATTTCATCGCCGCTTTCCGCGCGGCCAAGCGTCAGAACAAGTTGCGTCTGGCGGACTGGGTGGAAGCGCATCTCGACATCGACATCGACCCGGACTCGCTGTTCGACGTGCAGGTAAAGCGGATTCATGAATACAAACGCCAGTTGCTGAATGTCCTGCATGTCATTACGCGCTATAACCGCATCCTCGCCAATCCAGCCGCCGACTGGGTGCCGCGCACGGTAATTTTCTCGGGCAAGGCGGCGTCGGCCTATCATATGGCCAAGCTCATCATCAAGCTGATCAACGATGTCGCGCACAAGGTCAACAATGATCCGCGCACGGGCGGCCGGTTGAGGGTGGTGTTCATTCCGAATTACAGCGTCAGCCTGGCGGAAGTCATCATTCCGGCGGCTGACCTGTCGGAACAGATTTCACTGGCGGGAACCGAAGCCTCAGGCACTGGAAACATGAAGCTGGCGCTAAACGGGGCGCTCACGATCGGCACGCTGGACGGCGCCAATGTCGAGATGCAGGAACAGGTGGGCCCGGAGAACATTTTCATATTCGGCAACACGACGCCGCAAGTGAAAGAAATTCGTGCGATCGGCTATCAGCCGCGCCAGTACTATGAATCGAATCCGGAACTGAAGCTGGCTTTGGACCAGATTCGGGACGGGGTATTCTCGCCCGACGATACTGCGCGCTTCCACCTGATCTTCGATACTCTGGTCGGTTTTGGCGACCACTACCTGCTGCTCGCCGACTATGCCAGTTATGTGAGGATGCAGGATGAAATCGACCGGCAGTATCGCAATTCGGACCGGTGGATGCGCAAGGCGATTCTCAACGTCGCGGGAATGGGCATGTTTTCATCGGACCGGACGATTGCAGAGTATGCGCGCGATATCTGGCGGGTGGGGTCGCTTCAATTGCAGTCGTGAGCCTGATTGCTTGATGCAGGCCGGGGATGCAGGCCGGGTTGCTTTCTGGCGCAAAAGTATCGCCGGCACTGCCGGCAGGTTGGCAGTGCCCATGATGAATTCCTGATTATCGACCTTGACATTGCTTGCGCCTTGCACCACCGGCCGGTCGGTCACGCCCCGGGAAAGTGGCATACGCCATCTGTTACCAGGACAAACAAAATCGCTTTGCACATCTGCCTGGAAGGCAAACCGATGGTCCGGCACGTTCAGGTTGGCTTCGCCATTCACGTGGAATAATCGGTCATCAAGGTTTTTCGAGACAACGAACCCGAGCAACGTCTACGCGACAACAAAGAAAACGTGCAACGCCCGATCAGGCGTTGCACGCTAGCACGTCCGGAATTAGCGTGCGCTGCCGCGACGAAGCAGATTGACGATTGCGAGCAAGATAACGGCGCCCAGGAACGACACGAATAGACCCATGAGGCTGAAGTCATTCGCGTTGATCGTGCCGGCGCCGAGCAGCGGTGAGAGCAACCAGCCGCCCAGAAAGGCGCCGACAATGCCGACGACGATATTGAGGAACAGGCCTTGTTGTTTATCTGTTTTCATGACCAGACTTGCGAGCCAACCGATGATGCCGCCAACGACGAGCCAGATAATGAAGTTCATGATATTTCTCCGTTTATTTAGTCTAGGTATCTGCGAGAGAAATCCCTCACAGTAGGCTTCATGATGACGGCACAATTTATCGTTGTCTGTACGACAACGAACAAAGCGCGTGCCTTATAAACTGAAATATACGTTTCAGGCAACAAAAAACCCGCGTTTTCTTTAGAAAGGCGGGTTTTGAGACTGCATAACACAGGGTAAAACATGTACTTGGTGCCGTTGGCCGGAATCGAACTGGCGACCTATTCGTTACGAGTGAATTGCTCTACCAACTGAGCTACAACGGCGAAGACGCGTATTCTATCAAAAAATCCCCGAGTCCCGCTAGCGGAAAATATTCCACATGGATTTTTTAATTATTTTCCACTAAGCAACGTCGAATCGGCCGCATCGCCGTGATAACTGGTTACTCGCTCTACTTCTTCCCGTGACCCTAAAAACACCGCTACGCGCTGGTGCAGCTTTTCCGGCTGAATATCCAGGATACGCCGCTTGCCGTCGGTGGCGATACCGCCCGCCTGTTCGACTATGAATGCCATCGGATTCGCTTCATACATCAGGCGCAGCTTGCCTGGCTTGTCCGGATCGCGCGCATCGGCCGGGTACATGAAAACACCGCCGCGCGTCAGGATGCGATGCACGTCGGCAACCATAGAGGCAATCCAGCGCATGTTGTAATCCTTGCCGCGCGGTCCGGTTTTACCAGCCAGCAATTCATCGATATAGCGCTTTACCGGTGCGTGCCAGTGCCGCGCATTCGACGTATTGATGGCGAATTCCTTCGTCTCGGCCGGGATCTTCGCAGCATTCTGTGTCATTACCCAGGAACCCATTTCGCGGTCCAGGGTAAAGCATTGCACGCCATTACCTGTCGTCAGGACCAGTACCGTCTGCGGGCCATAGACTGCATAACCGGCAGCAACCTGCATGGTGCCCGGCTGCAAAAAATCCTGTTCGGTCGGCGTGGCCATGCCTTCCGGCGCTTTCAATACTGAAAAAATCGTTCCTATCGAGACATTGACATCGATGTTGCTCGATCCATCGAGCGGATCAAAAAGCAGCAGGTACTCGCCTTTCGGATAACGATTGGGAATCGGATGGATGCTTTCCATTTCTTCGGATGCCATCGCCGCCAGGTGACCGCCCCACTCATTGGCTTCCAACAGAATGTCGTTGGAGATGATATCGAGTTTCTTTTGTACCTCGCCCTGCACATTCTCGGTCTCGGCAGTTCCCATTACTTCGCCTAAAGCGCCTTTGCCGACCGCATGGCTGATGGTTTTGCAGGCGCGGGCGACGACTTCGATCAGCAGGCGCAGCTCGGCCGGAATCGTGTTGTTCAGGCGCTGCTCTTCAATTAGATGCTGGGTAAGGCTGATTCTTTTCATGAATTGTTTTCCATATTTACGATGATCAATTTGCGAGTGCTTTCGTGATGACTTCGAGCACATCCTTCGACAGTTTTTTAGCGGCGGCGACTTTTTCCAGTGCGGCGCGCATCTTTGCCTGCAGCGCGGGGGTGTATTTGCGCCAGCGATCGAGGGTGCGCGCGAGGCGAGCCGCAACCTGCGGATTGATCGCGTTCAATGCGATCACCTGCTCGGCCCAGAATGCATAGCCGCTGCCATCCGGTGCGTGGAATTGCGATGGGTTGCCATTGCAAAAGCTGAATATCAGGCTGCGCGCCCGATTCGGATTTTTCAGGGTGAAGGCCGAATGCCGCATCAGCGCGCGCACTGCGCCGACATCGGTGGTGCGTGCCATCGCCTGCAGCATGAACCACTTGTCGATCACCAGGGGCTCACTCTCGAATTCGGCATAGAACCGCTCAAGCGCGTCAGCCCGGCCGGGCGCCTGGCTGTTGAGCAGGGCCGACAGCGCCGCCAGCCGGTCGGTCATATTGCCGGCCTGATCGTACTGCGACTGGGCCAATGCGTGCGCCTCCGCATCGTCCAGATCGGAAAGATAGGACAAGGCCAGGTTCTTGAGCGCGCGCTTGCCGGCCGATCCGGCGTCGGGACTATAGGGGCCCGGCGTCTGGTTGGTTTCCCAGGCTTGCCGCAGGTCGCTGCGGAGGGCCCGAGCCAGGCTGCGGCGCAAGTACTGGCGCGCCAAATGAATTGCCTGCGGATCGATGACCTCCATTTGCTCGGCGACCATCGTTTCCGACGGCAGCGTCAGCGCCAGTTCGCGGAACGCGGGTTCAAGCGTGTCATCGTTCAGGGTCAACCGCAGCGTGTCGCTGAAAGCTGCTTCATCGGTGTCCTGCTGTGACAGGGATGCGCCGTCGGCGGCCGCTCCGGTCAATCCGAGCAGCCGCCGCATCGCCAGGCGCTGCCCGGCTTCCCATCGATTGAACGGGTCGCTGTCGTGCGCCATCAGGAAGGCGAGCTGCTCATCGGTATAGTCGACGTCGAGGATCACCGGAGCCGAGAAGTCGCGCAGCAGCGACGGGACCGGCGATTCAGCGATGCCGGTGAAGCGGAAAGTCTGCTTTTCTTCAGTCAGTTCGAGCACCATGGTCGACTGTCCCTGCGCGGCGCCGGACGGCGCTCCGTCAAGGAACAATGGCATGTCGCGGCCCTCGCCGTCGAGCAGGCCGACCGCCACCGGAATATGAAACGGCAGCTTCTTTTCCTGCCCCGGCGTCGGCCGGCAAGACTGGGAAAGGGTGAGTTCGTAAATCTTTGCCTTTGCATCATATTTCGTTTCAACCTCGACCCGCGGCGTCCCGGCCTGGCTATACCAGCGTTCGAACTGATCGAGCTCGCGGCCGTTGGCGTCGGCCATCGCGGCGCGGAAATCATCGCAGGTGACAGCCTGGCCGTCATGCCGCTGGAAGTACAGGTCCATCCCCTTGCGGAAGCCATCGCGGCCGAACAGGGTCTGGTACATGCGCACCACTTCCGACCCTTTTTCATAGATGGTGACGGTGTAAAAATTATTGATCTCGACATAGGCGTCAGGCCGCACCGGATGCGCCATCGGGCCCGCATCTTCCGGAAACTGGGCCTGCCGTAATACGCGCACGTCTTCAATCCGCTTGACCGCGCGCCCGCTGTCGGTGCCGATCATGTCGGCTGAAAATTCCTGGTCGCGGAATACCGTCAACCCTTCCTTCAGCGACAACTGGAACCAGTCGCGGCAAGTCACGCGATTGCCGGTCCAGTTATGGAAATATTCATGGCCCACCACCGCTTCGATATTGGCATAGTCGGCATCGGTTGCAATGCGCGAATTGGCCAGCACATACTTGGTGTTGAAAATGTTGAGGCCCTTGTTTTCCATCGCGCCCATATTGAAGTCGCCGACCGCGACTATCATGAAGCGGTCCAGGTCGAGTTCAAGCCCGAACCGCTCGACGTCCCAGCGTATGCTGTTCTTGAGCGATTCCATCGCATGGGCGGTTTTGTCGAGGTTGCCTTCTTCGACCCATACCTGCAATAGCACGTCGCGCCCGGACTGCAGCCGGAATTGCTCTTCCTGGCAGACCAGCTGTCCGGCCACCAGGGCGAACAGATAGGATGGCTTCTTGAATGGGTCTTCCCATAAAGCGTAATGGCGGCCATCGCCAAGATCGCCCTGCTCGATCAGGTTGCCATTCGATAGCAAGACTGGATAACGTTCCTTATCGGCCCGCAACATGACTTTATATTTCGCCATGACGTCGGGACGGTCGGGAAAGAAGGTGATCTTGCGGAATCCTTCGGCCTCGCATTGGGTAAAGAAATTTCCATTGGAAACATACAGGCCGCTCAGCGAGGTATTGCTATCCGGCCGGAGCGCCGTCTCGATTTCAAGAGTGACCTGGTCCGGCGCGCGGTGAATCCGCATGACGCCGTCGCCGAGATGAAAATCACGCTTTCCGAGCAGCTTGCCATTCATGCGCAGCTGAACCAGTTCCAGTTCCTCGCCATGCAGGACCAGCGCATTCTCGCGGCTGGCCGGATTTCGGGTCAGGGTCATGCGGGTGGCAACCCGCGTTAAAGCCGGGTCCAGGTCGAAACCGATATCCACTGTCTCGACCCGGTATCCGGGCTCGGTATAGTCCTTGCGGTAGATGGTGTGCGAAGTGTCGGTACGCATAGAATATTGGGCTGAATGAAATTGGCGCAAATCGCATTTTACCGTCCCATGAATGCGCCCGACTGGAATTTATTCAAAATTGCGGGATTTGCGGGGCATGCATGACGATGGGAACAGAAGACGGGAAATATGGTCTATTGTCTATGATATGGTTTCCCGGAAATAGTTTTCGCATTAGCGCAACCTGGTGAACACCGGGCTTGACCGGTTTGTCAGTACAAGGCCCGATCCCATGAAACACGCATTCACGATCGAATTTATGCGACGCCTTGCGGGCGTGATGCTTGTCTTGCTGTGTGCGGCGCTGGCCGGTTGCGCCAGCACGATACGCAGTGAAGTCACGGCCTTTCATGAGTGGCCGGTCGACCTTGGCGACCGGTCTTTCAGCTTCGCGCGGACCCCGGAACAGGAAAACGATCTCGAATACCGCAGCTATGAATCGCTGGTACGCAACGAACTGGCACGCCTCGGATTCTCGGAAGCAAATCCCGCCCAGGCGGCCGGACTCAAAGTAGGCATCCAGTACAGCCTCAGCGCCCGCGATGTTCGCGTGGTGGAGCCGGTGTTCACCGACCCGTTTTATGGACCGGCCTGGGGGCCGTTCTTTGGTCCGCGCTGGTCGCACGCCGGGTTTTACAGCCCGTTCTACGATCCGTTCTGGTATGCGCAGCCGACGCAAATGATCGAAAGAAATTTTCAAGTCTTTACGCGCCGCCTGCGGATCCCGATTTCGCGCTCGGCCGACGGCAAGATGCTCTACGATGTGACGGTTAATAGCGAAGGAACCAATGGATCGCTGCCGGCCGTCATGCCCTATCTGGTGCGCAGCGCGTTCGAAGATTTCCCTGGCAAGAATGGCGTGCCGCGGCGAGTCGAGCTGAAAATGACGCAGTAACCAGTAACCAGTAACCAGTAACCAGTAACGTTACGCAAACGCGTTACGCAAATACTTGACGCAAAGCGCGGGGCGATACAGATCAGCCAGCATCATCGAGCGCGGCCGCGAGCGCCCGGTCGACCATCGACTCCAGCGCCAGCAGACCGGCCCGGCCATCGCGCAGGCTTTGCGCCAGTTCTTCCGACGTGAATGTGACCGGGTCCCGGCCTTGGCGGCTGGTAAAGATGAACCGGCTGCGCTGCGGACTGATCCAGGCCAGCCTGCACTGGACGGACGATCCATTATTGCGCGCGAAGCAGAGCCACTCGCCGATTTTCAAGTCATCAAGCCGGCATGCGAATTCGTCCCGGCTGACCTGCTGTCCACGCTGCTGTTTTTTCATGCGGCGTTCGCTGGCCCGCTGGGCCACGTTGACCGCCGCTTCCACCTGGTGCCGCGGCGACAGCTCGGTATGAATCCGGACCAGCGCCGCATGCCGCTCCGCCAGGCGGGAAAAAAAGACTGCCCGTTCCGGCTCGTTCCATTTGATCGCGTTCAGCCAGGCATTGGTCATCGAAAGAATGGCCGGAAGCCGGTTGATCAAGTGCTTGCGCTCCTCTGCGGAAGTCTTCGGCTTGACGCTCCAGATCAGGTCATCCATCGCCCTGAGCGCCTTGGCCGGCACGTCGGGCTTTTGTTCGCGCACGCTGAACGCCAGCGTGAGTATGCGTATCCATTGGGTTTCCAGGAAGACTTCGAGAAAACCGGCCACTTCGCCGGTATCGATACGCTGCGCGACCTCTGTTCTGGCCGCTTCCTGCGCCCGACGTATCTTTTCCTCGCGCAGCGCCAGCGCGATCGGTTCGGCTATGGCGGTCGCGGCAGACTTTTCATCTACTTCCAGGAATGCATCGAGCTGGGAAGCCGCATCATTGAACAAGCCGGTTTGCTGATCAAATTCCCTCTGTATCCGCGCTACGATACGCTCGATCATTTCATACAGGGGATCGTCATGCCCTTTACCGAGCTCCCACGACACGCTGGCCCTCGCCAGCTTGTCGATCAACAACCGGGCCGGATGGTCTTCCTTGATGAAGAATTTCTTGTCCATCAGCGCAGCTTTCAGCAAGGGAATCTGAAGCTTGCCGATCAAGCTTTTCATTTCGCCCGGTATATCCGGCTGCAGGAATAGGAAATCGAAGATCTTTGCCAACAGCTCGATCGTGTTCTCATCGATTTGCGTAAGGCTTCCCGGCGGAACCTGTTCCTTCACCCGGCGCAGCGTGCCGGCGGATTGCGGGATGGCGTTCGCGGCGCCGGCGACGTCCATTTCGTTGAGCCTTTGCTGCAGGCTGGCCAGATGACTGAACAAACGCGGCCCGACCTTGACGCTGATGGTATTCGGACTCCAGTTTTCACCTGCCCCGCCCGGCGCGAACAAGTCTGGAACGTTCAGATCCTCTGCCTCGTCCGCACTGGCTCCTTGCTTCTTTTTCATGCCCGATAGCAGCCAGTCGCGCACCTTGTTTTGACGCGCCCCGTATGCCGCGGCACTGCTGGCCGGCATACCTATCCTGATTTGCGATTTTTTCTGGCGGTAAGCTTCCGACAGGTCCGGCAAAACCCCGCGCTCGATCAACTCGGTATTGAGTTTCTGCAGGATCGCAGCAAGCGGCAGAAAACATTCGGGGCCGAGCAGGCGCAGCATAATCTTGTTCGACGCGATTTTCGGATCGATCGCGCTCCAGCCCTGGTGCAACGCCTGTACGAAAACCTGCGGCCGGAATGGATTTTCTGCAGAGGCGATTTCGGCGCGCCCGAACAGCCAGCCGATCCTGAAGTTCAATGCGCCGAGTTCTTCGGCTACATCGTGTTCAAGCGATTGCGCGATATTACCGAGCAATACCTTGTTTTCCATTTCATCGAATGTGGCCGGCGACTGGTCGCGGTCGTCGCGCAATGCCTCCGGCTTGTGATTGTTTTCGAAGAGTCGTAGCGCGTGCGCAAGCTCGATTCCGAGGCTTGCCACGGACCGCTCCCGAAACGACTGGCGATCGGCCCGCAGGTAATTGAACGCATTGAAGGCCAGACCTGCTTCTGCCGGGCGGACGGTCTGCTCGGACAAGCTGAGCAAAGCCTTCCCGAGTCGTATCGAAAAATCCTCCATTTGCTCGAACATCAGGATCGATGCAATTGAGGCAAGACTTTGCAGGATTGCATTTCGCCCGGAGACAGATCGTAACGGGTCCAATGACGGCGGATTAGCGGGTCGAATAGCCATTGACGCAATCAAGGCATTTAATTTCCATGTGGAAATTCTAGTTTGCAATCCGGCAAATTGCAATATAAATGCGATGAATCGCGGATCAGGGCAATACTTTACAACAAAGCGCCTGCAACTCCGCTATATCGAAACAACTTCGATACAGCCGCCTTACCTGGAGAAATACGCTTCCGACCCGACGGTAATCGCGCCGATCAGGATTACGGCGATGGCAAGCACGATGAGCAAACGCCCGAACTTCGGCGAATCGTCAGTGCCGGACGGCTGTTCTTCCGGATGTTGCATCGGATTGCGGCGCGGTTCCTCGGGTGGATGTTCCAACGTAAGTCTCCTTCGGAGGTCAACAATATCAAGGTAAAAGAATACTGGAGCCAGTGGTCTTGCGCGCTTCCAGGTCGATATGCGCCTGGCATACGTCCGCGAGCGCATAACGCTGGTTGATTTCGATCTTGACCTTGCCGCTTTCAACCACCTCGAACAGGTCGGCCGCCATCGCTTCGAGATCTTCGCGCTTGTCGGTATAGGTGAATAACGTGGGGCGGGTGATGAAGAGCGAACCGCGCGACGCCAGTTCCTGCAAGCTGAACGGTGGAACCGGTCCGGAGGCGGCACCGAAACTGACCATCATGCCCATTGGCGCCAGGCAGTCCAGCGAACCGATAAAGGTATCGTTGCCGATCGAATCGTAGACGACCGGCACGCCTTTGCCACCGGTAATTTCCTTGACCCGCTCGACAAAGTTTTCCTTGTTGTAATTGATGACGTGGGCACAACCATGGGCCTTGGCCAGTTCCCCTTTTTCGTCGGAGCCGACGGTACCGATCATGGTGACGCCGAGCGCCTTGGCCCATTGGCAGGCAATCAGGCCGACGCCACCCGCCGCCGCATGAAACAGGATGGTTTCACCGCCTTGCAAACGATAAGTGCGGCGGAACAGATATTGCACTGTCATTCCCTGCAACATCATCGCGGCCGCCGTCTCGAAGTCAATTGCATCGGGCAGCCTGACCAGCACTGCTGCCGGCATCGTGCGAAGTTGCGCGTAGGCGCCGGGCGGACGCGCCGCGTAGGCGACGCGGTCACCCGGTTTGACATGCGTGACGCCGGGGCCGACCGCTTCAACCACGCCGGCGCCTTCCATGCCGAGGCCGGCCGGCATCGGTTGCGGATACAGGCCGGTACGGTAATAAACATCGATGTAATTCAGGCCTACCGCAACATGTCGCACCAGCGCTTCGCCGGGCCCGGGCTGGCCAACTTCGACATCGACATAGTCCATCACTTCAGGACCACCTGTTTTAAATATTCTTATCGCTTTTGGCATCACGGCACTCGCTTGAAAAACACTGCATCAGTTGGAATGCCGGCAGCATATTCGGTTGCCGGCTACGAATTGACGGCAATCATACCGTCGATTCGAAATTCGGGTCGAAACGGATTGCAAGCCACGCCTGGCAATCCGTTATGTTTTGCAGCCTCTTGCTGTTGCGTTGCATTCATGCCTGCTTGCACGCTACCAGCGTGATTCCGATCTCAACAGAAACCTTTGTCAATCACATACAACAACAGTATTAACACATGGCGGCTTTCAGGTCAGCCACATTGTCTCAAATTAAATCAACCAATAGTATTCATCATTAATCAACCGGATGTTTCAAAAAACCGTTAGCCGGCAGTGTCCGGCATTGCGGTGATTTCTTTAATTTATTATCAGAGGATATAGCATGCAAAATTTTTACAAAGCCGTTTCAGCGTGTTTCCTGGCGACTGTTATTGCCGGATGCGGCGGATCGTCCACGGATAACGCGGGCACCATCCTGGGCGCCGGCGCCACGAAAAGCCAGTCCGATGTTTCGACGCCGAGCCCTGACGTGACCAACCCGCAGTCGCCGCAGTTCCTGGCCGGCACCAGAGGCGAATAAATCCAGGACGCCCGCCCCCGTTTTCAACTCCGCGGCTAGTTGGTTTTTACAAAGCGCCCGGATACGCGCCGCCGTCCAGCAGAATGTTTTGCCCGGTCATGTAGCCGGCATAGGCGCTGCATAGAAACGCACAGAAGGCGCCGAACTCCGCCGGCGAACCAAAACGTCCGGCCGGGATTTCGAGCCGCCGTATTTCCCTGACTTCATCAATGGTCTTGCCTGTGAGTTTTGCAGCGCCGAGCACGGTGGCCTTCAGACGGTCGGTATCGAAAGCGCCTGGCAACAGGTTATTGATGGTGACGTTGTGTGCCACTGTCTTGCGCGAGAGACCACTCACAAAGCCGGTAAGCCCGGAACGGGCGCCATTGGACAAGCCAAGGTAATCGATCGGTGCTTTTACCGCGCTCGAGGTGATGTTAATGATCCGTCCGAAACGGCGGCTTATCATGCCGTCGACAGTCGCCTTGATCAATTCGATCGGCGTAAGCATGTTGGCGTCCAGGGCGGCAATCCAGTGGTCGCGCGTCCATTCCCGGAAATCGCCGGTCGGCGGTCCGCCGGCATTGGTCACAAGGATATCCGGCTGGGGGCAAGCCGCGAGCGCCTTGGCCCGGCCTTCGGCAGTAGTGATGTCGCATGCGACGGCCGTGATGATGCCGCTGCCCGGCGCGGCTGTACGCCGTATTTCTTCGACTGCCGCATCGAGCGTGTCGGCGTTACGCGCGACCACGGTCACGTTGACACCCGCTGCAAGCAGCGCTTCGGCGCTACTGCGGCCGAGGCCTTTGCTTGCGCCGCATACAAGCGCGGTTTTTCCACTAATGCCCAAATCCATGTGATCTCCTAGATTTTCTTTTTGGATAACAGGTAAATTCCGCATAATACCAGCGCCGTGCCCGCCAGCTGGATTACGGTAACTGGTTCGTCCAGCAATACCGCTCCCATGAACAGCGTTGATACCGGACCAATCATTGCTGCCTGCGAAGTCGTCGCCGGACCGATGCGCGACACGGCAATCATTGTCATGAAAACCGGCAGTACGGTGCTTACGATAGCATTAAAAATCGATAGTCCATACACGGGGAACGGCTGCACCAGGGTGCTGACCGGGCGTAGCAAAAAAAATTGCATGATGCAGGCGACGCTCGAAACACACATCGCATACGCGACCAGCCGGATTGCGCCGACCCGTTGCACCAGTGCACCCGACATCAGCAGGTAAATCGCGTAGGTGACCGCGCTGCCAAGCACAAACAGGCTGCCGAGCAAAACATTGGCGCCACCGATTCTTGCCTCATGAATAAAAACGAACACAATGCCGAGATAGGAGATGCCCAGTGCGAGCCATTCGGGCCGGCTTATTTTTTTCTTGAAGTAGAAGATCGATATCAGTAGCACGAACGTTGGCGTGAGGAACATCAGCAGCCGTTCCAGTCCAGTGGTGATGTATTGCAGCCCAATGAAATCGAGGAAGCTCGACAGGTAATAACCAAGCAATCCCATGAAAACGATGCGCAAGCGATCGCCGGCGGCGAGCGGCTTGGAAATTTTTGCTTGCCAGACTGCGACTGCAACGAAGAAGGGCGCTGAAAACATCATCCGGAAGCCGATCAGGGTGACCGCGTCGACCGGGTAGCGATAAATCAGCTTGGCAACAATTCCCTTGGTAGAGAAAAGAATGGCGCCGGTGACTGCGATGGCAAGGCCGATAAGAAAGGTCTGTCGGGTAGACCGCTGCGACGAAAGGGAAGTCATGGTCAGATTGTAAAGCTGCCACGACTATTTCTCCAAAGGATGTTTATAAACGCCCTGCCATTCCTTGTTCCGGAGTCATTTCATCCGCTTATTTCCGCTTCAGGATCGAGCCGAGCACCCCACGAATAATCTCCCGCCCGACCGATGACCCGATCGAACGGGCCGCCGATTTAACCATCGCTTGCACGACCGTATCCTTGCGGCGCCCCGCCCCGCCCCCGCCGAGCAAGCCGCCCAGGACATCCTGCATGCGGTCGCCGATCGAGGGGTTGGCTGGTTGCGCAGCCGCATCATCGGGCGTGCCACGACCTGACCCGGACGACGGCGCCGTTCCCGCCGGGGACCGCTTTTCACTGACGCGGCCCTTGATTTTTTCGTATGCCGACTCGCGGTCAACCGCTTTTTCATATACGCCGGCCACGATCGAACCGGTAATGACATTCTTGCGTTCGGCATCGGTCAGCGGCCCGATCTGCGACATCGGCGGCACGATGAAGGCCCGTTCCACCACCGTGGGCCGGCCTTTTTCATCCAGAAAAGACACCAGCGCCTCGCCGACTCCCAGTTCCGTAATTACCCGCTCGATATCGAGCTTTGGATTGGGACGGAAGGTTTCGGCGGCCGCACGCACCGCTTTCTGATCGCGCGGCGTATAGGCGCGCAACGCGTGCTGCACCCGGTTGCCCAGCTGGCCGAGCACGGTGTCGGGAATATCGAGCGGGTTTTGCGTCACAAAGAAAACGCCCACGCCCTTCGACCGGATCAGGCGCACCACCTGCTCGATTTTTTGCAGCAGCGGCTTGGGCGCTTCGTCGAACAGCAGGTGTGCTTCATCAAAGAAAAATACCAGCTTGGGCTTGTCGAGATCGCCAACTTCCGGCAACTGCTCGAACAGTTCAGACAGCATCCAGAGCAGGAAGGTGGAATACAGGCGCGGCGAGTTCAGCAGCTTGTCCGCCGCCAGGATATTCACCACCCCCTTGCCTCTCGCATCGGTCTGCATCAGGTCGTCGATATTCAACATCGGCTCGCCGAAGAATTGGTCGCCGCCCTGCTCTTCGATCCCGATCAGGCCGCGCTGTATCGCGCCGATGCTGGCGGCTGAAATATTGCCGTACTCAGTCTGAAATGTCGCGGCATTGTCGCCGACGTGCTGCAGCATCGCGCGCAAGTCCTTGGTATCGAGCAGCAGCAAACCATTATCATCGGCAATTTTGAAGACCAGCTGCAACACCCCTTCCTGGGTATCGTTCAGGTTCAACATGCGTGCCAGCAGCAAAGGGCCGAGGTCTGAAATGGTGGCGCGCACCGGATGCCCTTTCTCGCCGAACACATCCCAGAATGTGACCGGGCATCCCTGCCATGCCGGTTCGGTCATTCCAAGCATGTCCAGCCGCTCTTTCACTTTCGGATTTCCGCCGCCCGCATGGGCCAAACCCGACAGGTCGCCCTTCACATCGGCCATGAAAACCGGCACGCCGATGCCGGACAAGGCTTGCGCGACCATTTGCAGCGTGACCGTCTTGCCGGTTCCCGTGGCGCCGGTGATGCAGCCATG
>JAQGMO010000019.1 GCA_028292315.1 Herminiimonas sp.
ATTTCGGCAAAATCTGCGCCGGCCATATTGCGCGCATGATGGGTTTACCGATCGACAAGCTGGTGGCGGCGACCAACGAGAATGACGTGCTCGACGAATTTTTCCGCACCGGCGTGTATCGCGTGCGCAAATCGTCTGAAACCTATCACACCACGAGCCCGAGCATGGATATCAGCAAGGCCTCGAATTTCGAGCGCTTCATCCATGATCTCCTGGATGGCGATAGCGTCCGCGTGCGCGCCCTGTTCCACAAGGTGGAAACGGAAGGCGGATTCGACTTGTCCGGTAAGCCGGGCAGCGACGGCGATGAATTCAGGAAAGTTGCCCAATTCGGTTTTGTGTCCGGTAAATCGATCCACCAGGACCGGCTGGAAACCATCCGCGACGTGCAGTCGCGCTATGGTGTCACTATTGACACCCACACCGCCGATGGCGTGAAAGTGGCGCGTCAAAACTTGTCGCCCGGGGTGCCCATGATCGTACTGGAAACAGCCTTGCCGGCCAAGTTCAATGAAACCATCCAGGAAGCGCTCGGGCGCGACGCGCAGCGGCCCGCCGGGTTCGAGAATATCGAAGGCCTGCCGCAGCGTTTTGAAGTCATGGCGCCGGACGTGCAACAGGTGAAGCGGTTCATTGCCGGGCACACCGGGCTGTGACCTTGGGGACGGCGAGATACTATTTGAGTCATTTCAGCAGAGACGCCAGAAACCGATGAAACAGAACAGTCCCATGTTAACCGTGCAGCAGGCGCTTGATTTCCTGATGGCTGCGGTCCGTCCGGTCACGGACACGGAATTCATTCCCACGCTCGAGGCCAATGGCCGGATTCTCGCCGCGTCGCAGACGTCGCAACTCAATGTTCCGCCGATGGATAATACCCAGATGGATGGCTATGCCGTCCGTTCGGAAGATTGCGCGGACGGCGCGGCGCGGCTGCGGGTGGCTCAGCGCATTCCCGCCGGGCATGTCGGGCAGCCGCTGCAGCCGGGCACGGCCGCCCGCATCTTCACCGGGGCGATGATCCCGGAAGGCGCCGATGCGGTCGTGATGCAGGAAATGTGCGAACCAGCGATTTCAGCCGATGGATCGGCCGATGGCGAGCATGTCATCATCAAACATGTGCCGCGCTCCGGTGAATGGATACGCCGCACCGGCGAAGACATACAGGCCGGCAGCGTAATACTGCCGGCCGGCACGCGTTTGCGCGGGCAGGAGCTCGGGCTGGCGGCGTCGGTCGGGCTGGCCAGCCTGCCGGTCGCAAAACGGTTGCGGGTCGCGGTCTTCTTTACCGGCGATGAACTGGCGATGCCGGGTGAAGCGCTCAAGCCGGGCGCCATCTATAACTCGAACCGTTTCATGCTGCGCGGCCTGCTCGAAAATCTCGGCTGTGAAATTGCCGACTATGGCATCGTGCCCGATACGCTGGAGGCAACCCGCGACACGCTGCGCCGCGCCGCGCACGAAAACGATCTGATCATCACCTCGGGCGGGGTATCGGTGGGCGAGGAAGACCATGTCCGGCCGGCGGTCGAGGCCGAAGGGCGCCTGAACATGTGGCAGATCGCGGTCAAGCCCGGAAAGCCGCTAGCGTTTGGCGAGATCGGCCGGGGCGGCGCCCAGGGCACGGTATTCTTCCTCGGACTGCCCGGCAACCCGGTATCGAGCTTTGTTACCTTCCTGCTGTTCGTGCGGCCGTTCATCCTGCGCATGCAGGGCGTGGCGGATGTGGCGCCGAAAGCGACCATGCTGCGCGCCGACTTTGCGTGGCCCAAAGCCGACCGGCGCAATGAATTTCTGCGCGCCCGGATAAATAGCCGCGGCGGTCTTGACCTGTTCCCGAACCAGGGGTCCGCGGTGCTGACTTCGACGGTGTGGGGCGACGGGCTGATCGACAATCCGCCCGGCCGGACGATTGCGCCGGACGACCTGGTGCGCTTCCTTCCCTTCAATGAATTGCTTTACTAGCCAGGGCGCAGCACGATGCATATCCAACTCCGTTTTTTTGCCAGTGTGCGCGAAGCGCTGGGCACGTCGCAGGAAGCCCTTGTATTACCGGATCATGTGCGCACGGTAGGCGCGGTGCGCAGCCATTTATGCGAGCGCGGCGGGGTATGGGCCGAAACGCTGGCTGAAGGGCGGGCATTACGCATGGCCTATAACCACGAGATGACCGACGAAAGCACGGCGATTGCCGAGGATGGCGAGGTCGCGTTTTTTCCGCCGGTCACGGGCGGCTGATTCAGGCTGATTCACTGACGCAAGCGCATTTCACTGGAAACGGGAGGACACCGCCATGCCGGTTCGGGTACAGATCGAGGATTTCGATCTCACTACAGAGGTTGCCGGGCTGCGTGCCGCGGACCGCGGGATCGGCGCGGTGGTCAGCTTCATCGGCACCGTGCGCGACATGAACGACGGGTCCAGCGTCGCCGCCATGGAGCTGGAGCACTATCCCGGCATGACGGAGAAAGCGCTCGAAGAAATCGTCGCCCAAGCCCGGACGCGCTGGGATATTGCGGATGCGCTGGTGATCCATCGGGTCGGTCCGCTCAAGCCGCTCGACCAGATTGTGCTGGTCGCCGCTACGTCCGCGCATCGCGGCACCGCATTCGCCGCCTGTGAATTCATTATTGACTATCTCAAGACCGAGGCGCCGTTCTGGAAAAAAGAACAGACGCCGCAGGGCGCGCGTTGGGTCGACGCCCGGGTTACCGACGATATTGCGCTCGAAAAATGGAAGAAAACGCCCGGCCCTGACGGAATCGGGCAATGAGCTGGCTGGCGGTCGGCATCGGCGCCGCATGCGGCGCCTGGATGCGCTGGTGGCTGGGCATCCTGATGAATGCCTTCCATACCTATATTCCGCTCGGGACCCTGGCGGCAAATCTCGGCGGCGGCTTCCTGATCGGCATTGCAATTGCATTCTTTGAACGATATCCGGGGCTGGCGCCCGAATGGCGCCTGCTGTTGGTGACCGGCTTCCTCGGCGGTCTGACGACCTTCTCCACCTTTTCAGCCGAAACGATGGGCTTGCTTCTGCGCGGCGATTATGCCTGGGCATTCGGCCACACGGCCTTGCATCTGCTTGGCTCGCTGGCGTTTTGCCTTGCCGGGTTCGCGGCCTGGCGCGCCTTCGCCGGGTAAAGCGTAAAGGCAGGCGAAGGCGCGCCAGTTGATTTTTACCGGACTAGTTCAGCGTCCTAGAACTGTCATGCGGTACCACGGTCCCCGGCAGGCTCAATGCGATATCCCACGCGGCGACCCGGGCCGCATCTTGCAGCAGCTTGCAAAACGCATGCAATACCGACGATGAAAACGCCAGTTCGAGGGTTGCGCCGCGCGGCGCCTTGAAGCGGATATGCAGTGGCTGTC
>JAQGMO010000030.1 GCA_028292315.1 Herminiimonas sp.
AATAGCCTGGCTCAGGATAATGCTGTCGGGCTGGTCGGCAAATTCATCGGCAGCGTCGACAATCCTGCCGTGGAAAATATCGTGATGGACGAGGTCATCATCTTCAAGACCCGCAGCGTTGGCATCCGTCTTTGCCCGGCTGGCACAGCTGCGGTCGCCGACCCGGCTGCCGACTTTGTCAGTTGCATCATGTTGTGAGTTGCGTCGGCCTTCGATAAGGCTATCGCAAGGCTTCAATACTCCACCGCCGCGCTGCGCGCGCCCAGCCTGTCGAACAACGACTGCTTCAGCGCGTCGGCCGGCGCCACCCGCCATTCATCCGGCCACTGCACCTCGCAGTCGATGCCGTCGCGCGTATAGCGCATCGCCAGCGGCAGGCCTTGCGGCGAGCGGAACTGCGACAGGATGGTCCTGATCTGCGCGGCGTCCGTGCTGTCGGTCAGCGCGAACGCAAATTTCTTCCCGAACTGGATGCGCGCCGTGGCAATGTCCATCGCCTTCTCGGCGGTAATGCGCAGGCCGCCCGAGAAGCGGTCCTCCGATACCTTGCCCTGCACCGCCAGGAACTCGTCTTCCTTGAACAGGTTGCGGTTGGCGTCGAACACCTCGTTATAGACCGTCACTTCGACCGCGGCGCTGCCGTCGTCGAGCAGCACGATGATCATCTTGCCGCGCTGTGTCATCTGGGTGCGCATGCCGGCAATCACGCCGGCCATCAGCCGTGGCTCGCGCGACGGGCTCAGGTCGCTTAACCGGGTGCGGGCGAACTTGCGCGCTTCCTCGGCATACGCATTGAACAGGTGGCCGGACAGGTAGAAGCCGAGCGCGGTCTTTTCCTCCGTCAGCTTCTGCTTCTCGCTCCACGGCTGCGCCTTCACGTATTCGGGCGGGGCCACCATGTCGCTGTGGTCGCCGCCGAACAGGCTGACCTGGTTGGCCGACGCTTCGGCCTGCTCCGCGCATTCCATCGCGAAGCTGACCGATGCCAGCAGGATGCCGCGGTCGACGCTCATGCAGTCGAACGCGCCGGCGCGGATCAGCGACTCGACGGTGCGGCGATTGATCTGCTTCTTGTCGACCCGTTTGCAAAAGTCGAACAGGTCGGTAAAAGGGCCGTCGCGGCGGGCTGCGACGATGGCTTCGATTGCGCCCTGCCCCGAACCCTTGACCGCGCCCAGGCCATAGCGGATTTCCTTGACCTTCTTCTTCGTTACGCTGGGCGGCTCGCCGACCGGCATGAAGCGGTAGTCCGACAGGTTGATGTCCGGCGGCAACAGCGTCAGGCCGCAGATGTCGGCCGCGTCTTCCACCAGGATCTTGATCTTGTCGGTGTCGTCCATCGCCAGCGACAAGTTGGCCGCCATGAACGCGGCCGGATGATGCGCCTTCAGGTAGGCGGTGTAATACGACAGCAGCGCGTAGGCGGCGGCATGCGACTTGTTGAAGCCGTAGCCGGCGAACTTTTCCATCAGGTCGAAGATCTCGTCGGCCTTGTCAGTCGTCAGCCCGTTCTTCGCCGCGCCTTCACGGAAGATATTCCGGTGCTCGGCCATTTCCTCGGCCTTCTTCTTGCCCATGGCCCGGCGCAGCAAGTCCGCGCCGCCCAGCGAGTAGCCGCCGATGACCTGGGCCATCTGCATCACCTGCTCCTGGTAGACCATGATGCCGTAGGTCTCGGACAGGATGACTTCGGTGCGCGGATCGGGATAGTCGAAGCGTTCACCGTGCTTGCGCTTGCAGAAATCGGGAATCAGGTCCATCGGGCCCGGACGGTACAGCGCCACCAACGCAATAATGTCTTCAAAGCGATCGGGCCGCGCATCCTTCAACATGCCTTGCATGCCGCGGCTTTCAAGCTGGAACACGGCGACGGTTTTCGCCTTGGTCAGCAATTCATAGGATGGCCTGTCGTTCAGCGGCAGCTTCTCAAGACTGAAGTCGGCCATTGCCGGATCAAGCTGCCTGATGTAACGAACCGCCCGATCGAGGATCGTCAACGTGGTCAGACCCAGAAAGTCGAACTTGACCAGGCCAACCGCTTCCACGTCGTCCTTGTCGTATTGCGACACCACGCCGGCATCCCCGCCCTGGGTATACAAGGGACAGAAATCAGTGAGCTTGCCGGGCGCGATCAGCACGCCACCCGCATGCATGCCGATGTTGCGCGTGATGCCTTCAACCTGCTCGGCCAGCGCCAGCAATTGCTTGACCTCTTCTTCATTGGCTTCGCGTTCGGCCAGCAGCGGTTCTTCATTCCTGGCGTCCGCAATCGTCACCAGCTTGCCCGGCTTGAATGGAATCAGCTTGGAAATGCCGTCGCAAAAATTGTACCCAAGGTCAAGCACGCGGCCGACGTCGCGCACCGCCGCCTTGGCCGCCATGGTGCCGAAGGTCGCGATCTGCGATACGGCTTCCTTGCCATAGGTTTCCTTGACGTACTGGATCACGCGGTCGCGGCCTTCCTGGCAAAAGTCGATATCGAAGTCGGGCATCGATACCCGCTCAGGATTCAGGAAACGCTCGAACAGCAGGTTGTAGGCCAGTGGATCGAGATCGGTGATCGAGAGCGAATACGCTACCAGCGAGCCGGCGCCCGATCCGCGGCCGGGGCCGACCGGCACGCCATTATTCTTTGCCCATTGAATGAAGTCGGCCACGATCAGGAAATAACCAGGGAAGCCCATCTTGATGATGGTGTCGGTTTCAAATTTCAACCGATCTTCATATCGCGGGCGATTCTTTTCGCGCAGTTCCGGATTCGGGTAGAGATGCAGCAGGCGCTTTTCCAGGCCTTCCTTGGCCTGGATCACCAGAAACTCGTCGAGCGTGATACCGTCCGGCGTTGGAAAGCGCGGCAGCTTCGGCTTGCCGAGCTGGAGCACCAGGTTGCAGCGCTTCGCGATCTCCACCGTGTTCTGCAGGGCCGCCGGCATGTCGGCGAACAGTTCCGCCATCTCGGCTTGCGTCATGAAGCATTGCTGCTCGTTGAAACGCTTCGCGCGGCGTGGATTGGCCAGGATCTCGCCTTCGGAAATGCAGGTGCGCGCCTCGTGCGCGGTGAATTCTTCCTTCGTCAGGAATTGCACCGGATGCGTCGCCACCACCGGCAATTGCAGCCTGGCCGCCAAGGCGACGGATTGCCGTACCTGCTGCTCCATGTTGGGCTGGCCGGCACGCTGTACCTCGATATAGAAATGACCGGGAAAAATCTCCGCCCAGCGCGCGGCATGTTGTTCGGCCAGCGGCAACTTGCCGTTTTCAATTGCAATGCCGATATCGCCGAAATGGGCGCCCGATAAGGCAATTAAACCGCCACGCGGCTGCAAGGCTTCCAGCCATTCGGTCCGGATTTCAGCCCGTCCGCGATGCACGTTGGTCAGCCAGGCGTTGGAAAGCAGCTCGCATAACTGCAGGTATCCCGCCGAATTCTTAACCAATAATAAAAGCCGGGACGGCTTGTCCCGGTCGTTATCGTTGGTGATCCAGACATCGCAACCAACGATCGGCTTGAGGCCCTTGCCGCGCGCCGCCTTATAGAACTTCACCATGCCAAACAGGTTCGCCAGGTCGGTTACCGCGAGCGCCGGCTGTGCGTCATTCACGGCCGCCTTGACAACATCGTCAATACGAACCAGGCCGTCGACGATCGAATATTCGGAATGGAGGCGAAGATGGATAAATTGCGGAGATGTCATGGCGGTATTTTACCCGCTGCGAAGCGCGCCCACGACGGCAATTTTGGAATCATGCGCTACCCGTTTATAATACTGAGAAATCAATGACTTACCCGAAAATAAACATGCAGTCCACACAGTTCCGCCCTAGCTACGTCAACATCGCGGCGTACAAATTTATTACATTCGAAGACACGGCCGAAAAGCGGCCGCAATTCCAGGAATTGTGCAGTCGTCTGAAACTGAAAGGCACAATTTTGCTGAGCCCGGAAGGCATTAACCTGTTCCTGGCCGGCCTGCGCGAATCTATAGACGAGTTTCTGGCATGGCTGCGCGCTGATCCGCGCTTTGCCGACCTGGAAGTCAAGGAAAGCCTGTCGGATGAACAACCGTTCAACCGCATGCTGGTCAAGCTCAAGCGTGAAATCATCACGATGAATCTGCCGCTGATCAAGCCGGAACTGGGACGCGCCCCGGCGGTGTTGCCGGCCACGCTGAAACGCTGGCTCGACCAGGGCCATGACGATGCCGGCAAACCGGTCGTGATGCTCGACACCCGCAATGCGTTCGAAGTGGATGTCGGCACCTTCGAAGGGACGATCGATTATCGTATTGAAAAATTCAGCGAATTTCCGGCGGTGGTGGCCGCGCATAAGGATGAGCTTGCGGACAAGACCATCGTGACATTTTGCACCGGCGGCATCCGTTGTGAAAAGGCTGCCATCCATATGCACAATGTCGGCTTCGACAGCGTGTATCAGCTGGAAGGCGGTATCCTGAAATACTTCGAAGAGGTCGGCGGCGAACATTATCGCGGCGACTGTTTCGTGTTCGACCGGCGCACCGCGCTTAATCCCAAGCTGGAGCCGACGCCGACAGTGCAATGCTTTGCCTGCCGCGCAGTGGTCACGCCACGCGAACAGATTTCTCCGCAATATGTTTATGGGGTGTCGTGTCCGCACTGCGCAACCGAGGCGCGGGAAACCGCATAGGATGTTCCCTGCTTACGGCCTGTCCGTGGGCACCGGGCATGTCACCGCTTCCCTGAAACCGGCCGCCGTCGTTGACGGATTCGGCGGCGGCGTTTTATCTTCCTGTCAGGGCAGGTCGAACAAAAGCACTTCCGCCTGACGGCCGTTCGACAGCGCAATTTGCGGTTCATCCTCGACCGCCACTGCATCGCCGGTTTTCAGCGCAGCGCCGTTGACCGTGATGTCGCCGCGCGCCACATGCAGCCAAGCCCGCCGGCCAGGCGCCAGCGTTACGGCTGCCTGTTCTTGCCCATCGAATAGCCCGGCATATATTTTCGCATCCTGCTGGATCGTGATGGAACCGTCGGCGCCGTCGGAACTGGCGATCAGTTGCAGACGACCGCGCTTTTGCGCCGCATCGAAATGCTTTTCGGCATAACCGGGCGCACTGCCCCGCACGTTCGGCTCGATCCAGATTTGCAGGAAATGGGTAAGGCGGTCCGCATGATTTGATTCCGAATGCCGGACCCCGGTGCCGGCGCTCATGCGCTGCACGTCGCCCGGGCGAATCACGCTGCCATTGCCCATGTCATCCTTGTGCGCCAGCTCGCCTTCCAGCACATAGGTGATGATTTCCATATCCTTGTGCCCGTGCGTCCCGAATCCACCGCCCTGGGCGACCCGGTCTTCATTGATGACCCGCAAGGGGCCGAACCCCATGTGGCGCGGATCGTAGTAATCGGCAAATGAAAAGCTGTGGTGCGAATCCAGCCATCCGTGGTTGGCATGACCGCGTTCTTCACTTTTACGTATCTGCATCATTCCGACTTCTCCTTATACAAAAAACCTGCCGGTATTTAAGTACCCGGCGCAAACTGGAACCTGAAACAGCGATAATCCGGGATACTGCATCAACAATTTTAAATAATTGCCACCATGACCAGCCCATCTTACATCGGCCGCTTCGCGCCGTCTCCGAGCGGCCCGCTGCACGCCGGTTCGCTGGTCGCCGCGATGGCCAGCTATCTCGATGCACGGGCGCATGACGGCAAGTGGCTGCTTCGCATCGAAGACATCGACGAAGCGCGGACTGCTCCGGGCGCGACCGACGCGATCATGCAATGCCTGGGTGCATTCGGCATGCGATGGGATGGCGGCGCCACGTTTCAGAGCCGGCGCAAGGCGCTCTATCGCGAAGCCCTTGAGCGCCTGGGCGCACATGCCTATGCCTGCGGTTGCTCACGCCGCGAGATTGCCGATTCGCGGCTTGGGATCGCCCGGGATGGCGCAGCAGTCTATCCGGGCACCTGCCGTCAAGGGCTGGCCCCTGGCAGGACCGCGCGCGCAATCCGCATGCGGACGCCCGATGCGGGCAGTCCGGATGATTGCATCCGGTTCGAGGATCGCTGGGTCGGCCCGGTGACGCAATATCTCGCGCTGCAAGTGGGAGATTTCGTATTGAAACGGGCTGACGGGTTCTGGGCGTATCAAATGGCGGTGGTGGTCGACGATGCCGACCAGGGCGTGACGCACGTGGTGCGCGGCGCGGATTTGCTCGATTCCACCGGCCGCCAGATTTATCTGCAGCGCATGCTGCACCTGACGACGCCGCGCTATATGCATGTGCCCGTGGTCAGCAGCGCAAGCGGGGAAAAGCTGTCGAAGCAGACCGGGGCGCAGGCACTCGACCCCTTGCGGGCGGAACCCGCCCTGATCGCAGCGGCGTCGTTCCTCGGGATTTCCGTCAGACAGGTAAACTCAGTCGACGATTTTTGGCGGCAGGCGATTGCCGCCTGGCGCAATCGCTTCGTCGAGGGACGCCCCGGTTGACGGGCGCCCGGCAGCAAAAGCGTCTTACCGCTTCGGAATGCCGCCCAGCAAGGCTGCCTTCTTTTGCGGCTTCGGCGATGAATTATTATTGCTGGCAGATTCGCCCGGGTTCGATTGGGAGGGCGTGCTCGGTTCATAGGGTTTCAGGAACCAAGGATCGACTTTTTCCTTGCGCGGCATTGGCGAATAAGCGCTGCGCCCCTGCTGCGCGCCGCGTCCCTCGTGCCGCTCGCCTTCCTCATGCCGCGGACGGCGCTCGCTGCGCTCACTGCGTTCGCTGCCGGAACGGGCACCGGCGGGCGCCGGTGAACGCGGCACAAAACCGCTAAGCTGTGCCGGAACAAACTTGTGCCTGATCATTTTTTCAATATCGACCAGCAGGCGCGCATCCTTGTCCGAATACAGGGAAATCGCATCACCCGATGCGCCGGCACGGCCGGTGCGTCCGATGCGGTGCACATAGTCCTCGGCGTTATACGGCAAGTCATAATTGATCACACATGGCAAATCGGATATATCCAGGCCGCGTGCAGCGACATCGGTCGCCACCAAAACATCAACGGTGCCGTTTTTGAATGCCTCGAGCGCCGCCATCCGTTCCGATTGCGATTTATCGCCGTGGATCGCCGAAGCCTTCACGCCTTCCTGTTCGAGCTGGCGCGCCAGGCGCGAGGCGCCGATCTTGGTATTGGAAAACACCAGCACCTGTTTCAGGTCGCGTCCGCGAATCAGGAAAGACACCACGTCGCGCTTGGCTTCTTCATCCACCTTGTAGACCACCTGGGTGACACGATCGGCGGTGGCATTGCTGCGCGCCACTTCGATCGTCACCGGGTCGTTCAGGAAGCTGGCTGCCAGCTTCTTGATCTCGTTGGAAAAGGTGGCCGAAAACATCAGGTTCTGACGCTGTTTCGGCAACAGGTTGATAATGCGCTGCAAGTCCGGCAGGAAACCCATGTCCAGCATGCGGTCGGCCTCGTCCATCACCAGGATCTGCGTCTGGGAAAGATTGAGTGTTTTTTGCTGTACATGATCGAGCAGGCGCCCCGGCGTGGCGATCAGGATTTCCACACCCGCGCGCAAGGCTGCGGTCTGCGGCGCCATGTCCATGCCGCCGAATACGACGGTCGAACGCAAGGGCGTGTGCCGGCAGTATGCCTTCACGTTTTCAGCCACCTGGTCCGCCAGTTCGCGGGTCGGGGTCAGGATCAGGGCGCGTACCGGATGCCGTGCCGGCGATGCGCTGTTGCTTGCAGTCGCCAGCAGCAGTTGAATGATCGGCAAGGAAAATCCGGCAGTCTTTCCGGTGCCGGTTTGCGCGGCGCCCATGACATCGCGGCCTTGCAGCACGATCGGTATCGCCTCCGCCTGGATCGGTGTCGGATGGATATAGCCTTGGTCGGTCAGTGCACGCAGGATTTCAGGGGCAAGGCCGAAGTCTTCGAAACGGATTGCTGCCGCGTTATCTGGTGCGGCTACGGACTGGGTGTCAGACATGATATATCGTAGGCTCCCGTGCCAATGGCACGATACCGACGAATTGTGAGTTCTAAAAAAACGTATTATAACGACTTATCACTGGAACGACTAACTTGCTGATTTTAAAAGGTTTACGAAATTAAGCAAAGCAAGTCCGGTTTTAATGCGAGATGGCGGCCAGATCGTCTCCTATGCCGCCCGTTTTCAGGAAATCCACACTGCGGAAGACGTTGGTCAAACCGGGCGTGCCGCTGAGCAAGTCAGCATCCTCATGTTCCCCAACGCCGGCGCACAATCAGATGCGGGATGGCCGAAGCGGACATGCAGGCTCCAAATTCGATTCCATGCGTCCTGATTGGCCGCGCATCATAACGCTGACGATGCGCCTGATCCTGCGTTTGCGGATGGATCAGACTGTGGCATCGCCGCCTTCCACAAACACCAGTTCGACTTCGCCGACGTTATTGCGCCTGCGATATGCCGAGGCAGCCTGGTACTCGGGCGATTCATGGCAGGCCACCGCCTGCTCCATGCTCGGGAATTCGATCACGACAAACCGACCAAAGTATTCCGGGCCTTCGCGCACGTCGAACCTACCGCCGCGGGCCAGCACTTTGCCATTGAACTTGGCGATAATTCCGGGTACCTGGTCGGTGTATTTTTTATATTCGACCGGGTCATTGATGCGCGAGCGCGCCAGCCAGTATGCGGACATGGTTGTATCTCCTTATTGAGCGACGGCGTTGCTTAAATTGGGCAGCCAGGTGGCCACTTGCGGGAAAATGATCAGTACCAGGACCACGCCGAGCAGTGCGACCCAGTACGCAACCGAACCGGAAAAAATTTCCCCGGTTGTTAATCCTTTTTCATTCGGCACCGCCGATCGAACCGTGAACACCAGGATGCCGAACGGCGGCGTCAGCAAACCGACTTCGATTGCGATGATGCCGAGGATGGCGAAAGCGATCGGATCGAATTGCAGCGCCACCGCCAGCGGAGCGAACACCGGCACGGTCAGAAGGATGATGGAAATCGAATCGATTACGCAGCCCAGCGCCAGCCAGACCAGGATCATCAGGCCGAGGATCACGTAAGGCGACAGGCCGGATTTAAGGAAAAAATCCTGCGTGGCCCCGGTGATGCCCGTCATCGAAAGGATGCGCGAGTAAAGCTGGGCAGTCACCAGCAATAACAGCAGCGGGGCCGACGTCCTGCCGACCGACAGGATCGCATCCAGCATTTCTTGCGCTTTCATTCCGCGCATCATCGCAAGCAGCAGCGACAACGCGGCGCCCACGCCCGCGCCTTCAGTCGGCGTGAAATACCCCAGCCAGATGCCGCCCAACACCAGCGTAACCAGAGCGATGATGCCGGCGGTGCTCCAGAGTATGGTCTTGAGATCGACATCGGCGAACGCGTCATTGGCCAGCCGGGCCTCGGCCTGAATTGCGGGCAGGTTCGGCCCTTCGCCGACGCGCGCCGGCGTGAACTTGGCCACGCCGATGATATAGAGGATATAAAACGCGACCAGGATGAAACCGGGAACGATGCCCGCGATGAATAGCTTGCCGATCGAGATTTCGGTCAGCACGCCCCAGACGATCATCAGCACCGAAGGCGGGATCAGCATGCCGAGACAGGCGCTGCCGGCAATGCAGCCGAGCGCGAACTTGCGTTCATAGCCGAAGCGCCGCATTTCGGGATAGGCAATCTTGGAAAATGTCGCCGCTGCCGCGATCGAGACGCCGGTCACGAAGGCGAACACCGCGTTAGCCAGCACCGTGGCGACGCCGAGGCGGCCCGGCACCCATTTGAGCAGGCGGTTGAGCAAGGCATACAAATCGCGCGCGGCGCCGCACTTCGCAAGGAATTCACCCATCAGCATGAACAGTGGGATTACCGCGAAAACATAGTCGCGCAAGGCTTCATACGCCGTATTGGCCGTGAACGACTTGACGGTTTCGATGTCCCCATTGATGAGGTATATGCCCAGCATGCTGGTGATGCCGAGCGAAACCGCGATATGTATTCCGCAAAACACCAGCGCGAGCAGCACCGATACCAGGATGATCATGTCTCCCGCATTGAACATTATTTTTGTCTCCGGGATGCTAGTGTGAGGAACCGGACTGGACTGGCGCTTCGCCGGCCCTGAACAGACTGATGTTTTGCGCCGTCATCAACAGGTAGCTCGTGGTCGCCAGCGCGGTGCCAAGCACGATCGCAAAACGGGTCGGCCAGGCCGGCACCCGCAATGCGCCTTCCCCTTCGAATTCATTGGTGGTCCAGGCATGGATCGCGGTCTCGATGCTGCCCCAGCAAATGAAAGCAAAAAACGCCGCGCCGGCCAGGGCGCCGATGATTCCCAGGAAGGACTGTCCGCGTAGCGGCAATTTGTTGACGAATACATCGACGTTGAGCATGCCGCCCGAGCGGATCGCATAGCCGGCCTGCAGATAGCAAATGATGACGATGCAGGTGGATACGATTTCCGGCGTGCCCTTGACCGGACTGTTGAATGCGACCCGTCCGATCACGTCGGCGACAACCAGGAAGCAAAGCATGAAAGCCAGGACTGCGGCAGCAATCAGCAGGGCCTGGGTAACCCTGTCATTGAGACGAGTAAGCATGGTGTCGGTCCGGAAGAGCGCGGCTTGCTCAAGCAGGCCGCGCGGGTGGAAAAACCGTTACTTGATCGAATACTTCAATGGCCATTTATGGCCGAGTTTTTCCGCCTCATCCAGGGCGAGCTTGAGAACCTGGGTCGCCGGCAAGCCCTGCTTGTCCAGTTCCGTGGCGCGCTCCTGCGGCCAGCCCTTGAGCGAGTTGGCCCAATCGACCCGCACCGCCTCAGGCACCGCCTTGATAACGGTGCCGACCGATTTCAGCTGTTCGATCTGCTTTGGATAGTTTTCTTCATTGACGGTGCCGGTCTTCGCTTCATACTCGCGGCCCACTTGGACAATAATGTCCTGCACTTCCTTCGGCAGCCTGGCGAAGCGGCTTTTGTTGATGGTCAGGCCGTGCCAGGTAATGGCGCCGAAACCGACCTCGGTATAGTATTTGGCGACTTCGTGCAGCTTGAAATTGCTCCAGCCGGAAGGAAACATGATCCAGCCGTTGTAGACCCCGGTCTGCATCGATGTATAAGCCTCCGGCAGCGAAGACTGCACCGGCACCGCGCCTGCAAACTCGAGCCATTTCAGGTTAAGGCCGGCGCCGGCAAGCTTGCGGCCCTTGAGGTCGGCCACGCTATTCCATTCAAAGCTGGTGCCGAGGTTATAGCCGTTATCGGAAATCAGTCCGATCAGGCGCTGGTTGAACTTGTCTTCAAAGACTTTGCTCATGTACGGCACCTTGTCGTACACGGTACGCGCCAGCTTGACGCTCTTTTCCGGACTCATCGTTCCGAAAGGCAGCATCACCTGGAATGCATGCAGTGGCAGATTCGATGGCTCGAAGCAGAAACAGAAGCCGCCGATATCGATGATCCCCGATTGCACCGCTTCCAGCGTATCGGCAACCTTGACCATGGAGCCGCCGTAGCCCTCGATGAATTCGATCTTGTGCTTGCCGGTGGCGTTGACACGCTTGGTCACCTCCGGCACGAAGAAGGTTTGCATCAGATTGACATAGGTATTTACGGCTGGATGGCCGGAGGCGATACGCAACTTGATGTCTTCGGCCTGGACTGCCGTTGCGGTAAATCCGAATAGCAATGCGGCAAGCGCCGCACTCAGCGGTTTTAACATTCGAGTCTCCTGATGGTTAGCGAATCTGCTACGGATACTAATTTGTATCTCTGTATTTATAATTCGAATACGCTACAGATATTCCTATCCATTGCATTGCACCATGTTAAGTACAATTAGGGAGACTGGAATATTTACCGAAACCAGAGCGCGCACCTAGGCGCGTCTGATAACGAGCATTGCTTTTATGCACATGGAAATAGTGAGTTATTCCAATTTAAATGTCAACGATTTAATTTCTGATATTTCAGCAATCGGAAATTTATATGGTCATTGATATTTCTGATATCATCCCGGCATGTCAGATAAGCCAAGTTTAATGCCTGTGTCCGCCGTTATTCCGGCGAGCGCGACCCTGATCCGCGACGACGTCTATGACCGCATTCGCGACGAAATCCTGTCGTGCGTCCTGAAGCCCGGTTCGCTGGCGCAGGAGAACGATTTGGCAGCGCGTTACCAGGTCAGCAAGTCGCCGGTGCGCGACGCGCTGCTGCGCTTGCAGGAGCAGGGACTGGTGGAGATATTGCCGCGCAAGGGATACCGGATCAAGCCGATCTCGGTGTCCGATGCCGCCGAGATGTATGAAATGCGCCTGATCCTGGACCGCGCCTGCATTACCCGCGCCGTCGACACGGCATCGGATGCCACGCTGGCGGCGCTCGACCGGTTTCGCGAAATCGGCGGGACGCCCGACCTGCCCTCCTGGATCGCCTATAACCGCGCGTTTCACTTCGCCCTGGCGCAAGCCGGCGGCAATGCGCGGCTGGCGCGCGCGGCGCGCGACATCATCGAAGAGTTCGACCGGCTGACCTATATGAGCATTTCGCAGTTCGACACCGGCGGCCTGGCGGCGCTGGTCGGTGAACACGGCGCGTTGATCGATGCGATGCAGCAGCGCGACAAGCGGCGTGCGCTGGCGCTGGCGCGCAAGCACGTGGAAGAATCGCGCGACCGACTGCTTGAATCGCTGTCCAATCCGGCGGTCGTGCCTTAGGCCTCGGGCCTGTCCGCCATGTTTCGTTAAAAGTGAAATCCGAGCATCCGAGAAATTCGACCCGAGCTTACCTGACAAGGAACAATAACGATGAAAGCCAAAGCCGTTCGCATCCATTCCCACGGCGGAACCGAAGTTCTCGGGGTTGAAATGATCGATGTGGCGGAACCGGGCCCGAACGACGTGCTGATACGCCAGACGGCGATCGGTTTGAATTTCCAGGACACGTATCACCGCTCGGGCTTTTATCCGTTGCCGATGCCTTCCGGACTCGGAACGGAAGCCGCCGGCGTGGTTGAAAAAGTCGGGGTCGCCGTCACCCGGCTTAAAGCCGGTGATCGCGTTTGCTACGCCGGCGGCGCGCCCGGCGGGTGCGCGGCCTGGCGCGTCTACCCGGCGGACCGCCTGATCAGAATTCCAGACGGCGTATCCGACGAACAGGCAGCCGCAGTGCTCATGAAAGGCATGACGATCGAGTACCTGCTCAATCGCTGCTACCAGGTCAAGGCGGGCGACACGGTATTGTTCCACGCGGCTGCCGGTGGCATCGGGCTGCTGGCCGGGCAATGGGGCAGGCACCTGGGGGCCCGGATGATAGGCATTGCCGGCGGTCCGGACAAGGTCAGGCTTGCGCTGGAAAACGGTTACAGCGTCTGCATTGATCGCCGCACCGAAGACGTGGTGGCGCGGGTAAAGGAATTGACCGGCGGCGCCGGCGTGCCGGTGGTCTACGATTCGGTCGGCAAGGACACGTTCGAGCAGTCGCTTAACTGCCTGGCGCCGCGCGGCTTTTTCGTCTCCCTTGGCACCACGACCGGCGCGCCGCCTCCGATCGACGCCGCGACGCTGCAAAAACTCGGTTCGCTCTATTTCACGCGTCCGACGCTGGTGACTTACACGGCAAAAAACGAGGAATTGCACGCATCGGCGCAGGCAGTGTTTGCCCTGTTCGCCAAGGGTGTGCTCAATGTTTCGATCAACCAGCGCTATCCGATCGACGACATCGCGCTGGCGCACCGTGACCTGGAATCGGGCCGCACCACCGGGTCAACCGTTATCATTCCCTAACCAAAAGGAGGCAGCATGCCGCTCGCGCATATTGAGCATTACCTCGTCGCCGCCGACGACATGGAACGCACCCGGGACTGGTATCGCGATGTGCTCGGCATGCATGAGGGCTGGCACCCGGAATTCAATTTCCCGGTGTATTGGATGTATCTCGGCGATTCCGACGTGGTGCATATCAGCCAGAGCGCAAGGAATGCGACCGACAACCAGAAAGTCTATCTCGGTCGCACTTCGCAGGATGCCGGCGCCGGCACCGGCGCGGTCGATCACATTGCGTTTCGCGCGAGCGGACTGCGTGGCATGATGGCGCAGTTCCGCGAAAAAGGGGTAGAGTTCAAGGAGCGGCGCGCCGGCAATCAGGCCCTGTACCAGCTGTTCCTGTTCGATCCGAACGGCGTAAAGGTCGAATTGAATTTTGACGGCGCCGAAGCGGAAGGCATCGAACCTGAAGTGAACGCCGCCAGTTTCAGCAAGAAGAACTGATTACGCGCCGCCGCTCGCGGCGCACACTTTTTATGCCTTTTTAACCGATAAGGTTGATAACCTGAGGAGACCTTCATGTCGTATGTAATCCCGGCCCCGAAACAAGCAGTCATCGATGTGGTGGGCACCGATGCAAAATTCCCGGTCCGGCGCATCTGGTGCGTCGGCCGCAACTACGCCGACCATGCGCGCGAGATGGGCCATGACCCGTCGCGCGAGCCGCCCTTCTTTTTCCAGAAGCCGACAGATTCGATCGTGCCGTCCGGCTCGACCATTGACTACCCGCCGAAAACCAAGGACCTGCATCATGAAATCGAGCTCGTCATCTGCATCGGCAAGGGCGGAAGCAATATTCCGATTGAAAAAGCGCTTGACCATGTGTACGGCTATGCGCTCGGTCTCGACATGACGCGCCGCGACCTCCAGGGAGAAGCCAAAAAGCTGCAGCGGCCATGGGAAATGGGCAAGGCGTTCGACCAGTCGACGCCGGTCACTGCGGTGCAGCCGGCGGCCAAGATCGGACATCCAAAGGCCGGCGCCATCTCGGTCAAGGTCAATGGCGAGTTCCGCCAGCAGGGCAACCTCGATCAGCAAATCTGGCAAATCGACGAAACCATTTCTTACTTGTCCGAGTTTGTGACCCTGGAGCCGGGCGACATCATCATGACCGGCACCCCGGCTGGCGTCGGCCCCTGCGTGGCCGGCGACAAGCTCGAAGGGCACCTCGAGGGCGTGGGCGACCTGACCGTCACCTATCGCGCGGCGTAACGGAGCACATTGCGGGCACGCTCGGTGGGAGCGCGCCCGCTAGGACGCCGGCCTGATATCGAGCGGCGGATGATCGACTTTGCACTGGACAAGATCGCCGTCGATCAGGCATCCCATGAATGCGTCGGCTTCCTGCGGCGTATCGAATATATAAACCATGTCGTCCACCGCGACTTCAATCCGGGAGATGCTGGTAATAACCATCGGTCGATCCCCTTTCGGCTGGTTCCTGGATTCTCGTGATTCTTCTTTTGCTCAGGCGTTTATAAGCGGCGAAAGTTCCCGATCAAATGCGGTGTGCCATCGCGCGTGCCTTTTCGCCGCGACTGCGCTAATCTGGCGAATATCATGCAAACACTTCCATTGCGCCTTACTCCTGGACAAGACTTGAGAGCAGCTCTTGAAGCCGCGCTATCCGAGCATCAAGTGAATGCTGGCTTCGTACTTCAGGGCATCGGCAGCCTGAGCGTGGCGCAACTGCGGCTTGCCGGCGCAAAGCGCACCACCGAATTGCGCGGGGACCTGGAGATCCTGAGCCTTGCCGGGTCGCTGTCGTCCGATGGCGCGCATCTTCACATGGCCGTGGCCGATGCGCAAGGCCGTGTGCTGGGAGGGCATGTGGCGGCCGGGTGCCTGGTGCGCACGACAGCCGAAGTACTGCTTGCGCTGCTGCCGGCGTTCCATTTTGCGCGGGAAAAAGACCCCGGGTCAGGCTTCAATGAATTGGTGATACGCCCGCAATGACGCGCAGGCCGGCATTGGATTGAAATCAATTCGGCGGCGCCGCCTTTTTAGCGCGCGCCTCAACAACAAAATATACCAGTGTCGCCAGCATCAGCGGCGCAAGATAGTACATGGCGCGGTACATCAGCAGCGCGGCCAGCAGTTCGCTCTTGGGCAGCTCGTGCGAGAGCAGCGCGACAAACACCGCTTCAAGCACGCCCAGGCCAGCCGGCACATGCGTGATCACGCCCGCGATTGCCGCCAGGAGCAACACGCCGACAACCGTCGGGAACGGAATCTTTTGCTCCAGAAGGATGAATGCGGCGCCTGCCATCAACAACCAGTTAGTCGAGGACATCAGCAGTTGCAGCACCGCCAACCGTAGCGACGGCAAAGTGAGCTCGTGGCCGCGCACGGTCCAGGTGCGCCGGCGCGCCACGGCGCATAGCAGCAGGTAAGCCATGGCGACTGCGGCCAGCACGATTCCGATTCCCTGCAAGGCGCGGGAATCGATCTTCCAGTCCGGCGGCAGTGGAATCGGCCACCACCAGAACACGATCCCGGCAAGCAGCATGTAACCGAGCCAGTTGGTCAGCATGCTGACACCCATCACCTGCGTGATCGTCGCAGTGTCCAGTCCGAGGCGCGAGTACAACCGGTAGCGGAACGCGACGCCGCCCACCAGGGAGCCGAGGTTAAGGTTGAATGCGTAGCTGATGAAGTTGACGGAGATTACCTGCGGCGCCCTCAGCCGGTGGCCGGTGTAATGACGGCCGAGCAGGTCAAAGCAGCTATACAGCGCAAAACTGGCGGCGCAAAAAGCCGCCGCGCGCAATAGTTCGCCGATCGGACGACGCTGCATGGTCGCGAGCACCTCTTCCCATTCGACCTTGCGCGCCTGGGTGATCAGCAGGTAAGCCACCACCGCGAAAAACAGGATTTTTCCCAGCCGTTTCGCCCACGGCCACCAGGGCCGCGACGTGATGCCGCGGCCTGGAGGCGAGTGTGCCGCCGGCGGCGATCGGTCCCCGGAGTGTGGCTCGCCTTTCACGGATACGGCGTCTCGGTGAGGCGGTCAGCCCCTTCCTGCGTCGGCGACGGTTGCAGCGATCTCAGTCTTGGCGCGTGCGCCGGCAGCCAGCCGGCCCAGGTGGGAAAGCGGCGCAGGAAGTGAAACAGGAAGAAGCTGCGCACCTGCCGCCATGCATGGATTTCGTTCAAATCTTCGGCTTCTATTTTTTTGCAGCTGTTTGCCATCAAGCGCTCCAGGTTCTCGCCCAGCTGCCGGTTGAATTGGCGATCCCGAACAATGACATTCGCTTCGAGGTTGAGCGACAGGCTGAGCGGATCAAGATTGCTGGACCCTACCGTCGACCATTCATCGTCGACCAGCGCAACCTTGCCATGCAGCGGACGGTCGCAGTATTCATAAATCCGAACGCCGGCGCGCAGCAGATGGTGATAAAGCATGGACGCGGCCACGTGGACAATGGGCATATCGGGATTGCCCTGCAATATAAGCGACACCTCGACGCCGCGGCGGGCCGCCTTGCGCAAGTCCCTGAGGAAGGTGAACCCGGGAAAGAAATACGCGTTGGCAATCACGATCCGCTTGCGCGCCAGCCGCAGCGCAACCCGGTACTGACGTTCGATGGCATCCTTGTGCTGCCGGTTGTCGCGCCAGACGAACATGGCATCGGCATTGCCTGCGGCCGGTAATGATTCCGTTGCCGGCGGCGCCTTGTAACGGTGGAACCAGCGCCGTCCCGGTTTGCCTTCATCGATCGCGGCACGGGCAAAGCTGCGGATCTGGGCTACGATCGGTCCTTCGATCTCCACCGCATAATCCTGCTTTGCCTGCGGACCGAAATCGCCGAGGTGATCCGCGGAATAATTAATGCCGCCGACGAAGGCGCGTTTACCATCCACCACGACAATCTTGCGGTGCATCCGGCGAAAATAGTTAACTCGCTGAAAAGGCTTCGGCGCCGGGTCGAACACGTGTACCCGCACCCCGGCCCCAGTGAGAGAGGAAATGAATTGCGGCGACAAATCGGGCGAGCCGAAGGCATCGACCGTCACATCGACCTGCACGCCGCGTTGCGCCGCTTTTAACAGCGCCGCATGCAGGCTTTTGCCGACTTTATCCTCATACAAGATAAAGGTTTCCAGTAATACTTCATGCTGCGCTGAAGCAATCACCTCGAATACGCGTGGAAAAAATTCTTCGCCATTTTCAAGTAGTGAAAACTTGTTGCCGCTAGTCCAGCGCCTGCTCACGGTGCGATATCCTCAATGATGTCATGACGCGCGCGGAATGGCGGTTTGGCGAACGCGAGCGGCGCATACACCGGCACTCCGGCATGAATGTTCAGCCAAACAGACCCGACAGACAGAAGGTCGGGCCAATACGATCGAAGCGTTGTAGTCGGATTCATTGCTTACAGACAGTGTTGTTTCATCACATTTTTCTTGAAATAAAGACAACGCACCGTGCATTTAATCAACAAATAGGCTGATTGAAGGAAAATTTACGGTCTTTAACTTTACCTGGAGCAATGCCGAAACAATTTGCAAGTCCATCTAGCGATTTGATCGGTCGAAAATGCTTGTGTTCCGTTAAATTATGGACAAAGTCAGAACGTGAATGGCCGAAAAACTGTTATTCGGAAATTCCGGCGCGATGCGGTGGCTCAGGCCCGCCGTAACGGGGCCTGAGCTTTGGAGAAAGCACATTCCCGCGCGTGAAATCAGGCTTTGCGGTTCAGTTCGGTGGCCGGCAATAACGGGCGGCCGCCAAGCTGCGGCGCGAGTGAACCAACGATCATCCCGCTCAGGCTCATCAATACGCCAACCAGTTGCGGAGGCCAGTATCCTGCTGGAGCTGCAAGCTCCAGCAGGAGCCACGACCCGATGCCGGATACAATCGCCGCCAGTGCGCCCTGACGGGTCGCGCGCTTCCAGTACAGGCCGAAGGCAAGCGGGACGAAGGCTGCTACCAGCGTGACCTTGTAAGCATTTTCAACCATCTTGTAAATGCTTGCCTCGGTATTCATGGCAAACGTGGTGATAATCACGGTAAACACCAGTACCACGGCGCGCATCATGAACAGGAATTGTTTGTCGGTCTGATTCGGGAAAAACCCTTTCAGGATATTCTCGGTAAAGGTGACCGAAGGTGCCAGCAAGGTCGCGCTGGCGCAGCTTTTGATTGCGGATAGCAAGGCGCCAAAGAACATCACCTGCGCAAACAACGGGACCTGGGTCATGATCAGCGTCGGCAGGATCAGTTGCGGGTCCTTGTCGATCAGGCTTGCCACCATTTTCGGATCGATCAGGGTAGCCGAATAAGCCAGGAACATCGGGATAAATGCGAACATGAAGTACAGCACACCGCCCAATATCGATGCGTTACCGGCAATCTTTTCATTTTTGGACGAAGCGACCCGCTGGAATACGTCCTGTTGCGGGATCGATCCCAGCATCATCGTGATCCATGCGGCGAAGAACCAAAGCACTTCCCTTCCGGTCGGGGCGGGCCAGAACTCAAGCTTGCCGGCGTCCGCCGCATGCGCGATTACCGCGCCCGCGCCGCCGGCCATGCCCGACACTACCCAGCCGATGTAAAGCATGCCGATGACGATGATGATCATCTGCAAAAAGTCGGTGATCGCGACCGACCACATGCCACCCATCAGGGTATAGATCAGCACGCTCGCGGCGCCGATGATCATACCGGTCTCTAACGTGATGACGCCGCCCGACACGACGTTGAAGACCAGCCCGAGCGCCTTGATCTGCGCCGCGACCCAGCCGAGGTAGGAAACGACGATACAGAGCGTGACCAGGATTTCGACCGTGCGGCCAAACTTGTTTCTAAAGAAATCGCCGATGGTCAGCAGGTTCATCCGGTATAGCGGCCGCGCGAAAAACAGGCCGACCAAAACCAGGCACAGCGACGAACCGAACGGATCCGCGACCACGCCGCGCAGCCCATCCTTGACAAAGGTGGAAGAAATACCGAGCACGGTTTCGGAACCGAACCAGGTTGCGAATACCGTAGCGGTTACCACGTACATCGGCAAGGACCGGCCGGCAACCGCGAAGTCTTTGGAATTCTTTACGTAACGCGCCGCATACAAGCCGATGCCGACCGAGATGACCCAGTAAAGAATGACAAACCAGATAAGACCGTTCATGGATAAGTCCCTGCGCAAAGAAACATGCCGGCGGTAAGGTAAAAATCGATGCGGGCATTATAGCGGCAACAGCACTTGTTTCAATGCAAGTGATCACTTATTGAGCAGAATTAGCGATTTGATGATTTAAATTTGATGATTCTGATATGAATGTTATGACTGTTGAAGTAGATGGGTATACCTGTTCGAAAGGCAGCCATAGCGGAATACCGACGGTCCCGGACCGGAAAACATGTCTTGTTTCAGTTGTCATGATTGACGATTGGCGCAACGTTGAGCACCAGCCCGGTGCGCGCCAGGACGCGTACTTTTTGCCCGCGATGCAACGGCGTATCGCTTATCACGCGCCAGTTTTCGCCATACACATGCGCCCAGACTTCGCCTGCGTTATCCTGCAAAATTTCCGCGCTTGTGCCGATCAATTCATCGTCCCCCGCCAGGACCGGACGGCGGCGTGCTTTAAATGCGAAGCCGGCTACTGTTGCAATCAATGCCGCGTTGAGCAGCGCGACGGCGACGATCAAGCCGATCGGAATGCCGAATCCGGGCAGTTCGGTATCGATCAGAATCACGGCGCCGAATACAAAGGCAACAATGCCGCCCAGGCCCAGTGCGCCAAAACTGGGCAGGAATGCTTCGGCCACCATGAAGCTGATGCCAAGCAGAATGAGGGCGAGGCCCGCGTAGTTCACCGGCAACAATTGCAGCGCGTAGAGACCAAGCAGCAGGCAAATACCGCCCAGCACGCCTGGCAAGACCATGCCGGGGCTCATGAATTCAAATAACAATCCATAGACGCCGATCGCCATCAGGATCAGTGCGATACTGGGATCGGTGATGACGGCAAGCAGCCTGGCGCGCCAGTCCGGCTGGGAATTCACGATAGCCGCATTTGCCGTCCCGAGGTATTTTTCCTGCCCCTGCACCGACACTTTTTTACCATCCAGCTGTTTCAGCAGGTTGGCGAGATCAGGCGCGACGTATTCGACAACATGTAATTTCAATGCTTCGTCGGCCGACAGGCTTACCGCTTCGCGCACTGCCCGCTCGGCCCATTCCATATTGCGGCCCCGCATCTGCGCCAGTCCGCGAATGTAGGCTGCGGCGTCGTTGACCTGTTTGCTCGTCATCGGCTCTGTCAGCGGACCGGCGGGTGCCCTCGCGTTGTCGCCTTTTGGATCCGGCTGGCTCCCTGATTGTCCCGGCGCGGGCTTACCCGGCCCCGGCTCCGCAGGCTTTGCCGGCGCGCCGATCCGGACCGGGGTCGCCGCGCCCAGGTTGGTGCCCGGCGTCATCGCGGCAATATGGCTGGCATAGAGAATGTACGTACCGGCGCTGGCGGCACGTGCCCCGCCGGGAGCGACATAGGTGGCAACCGGCACCGGCGAGGCCAGGATCGCCTTGATGATGGTCCGCATCGAGGTATCCAGTCCGCCGGGCGTATCGATTTTCAGCACCACCAGCTGCGCACCGTCGCGTGCGGCATGCGCCATCCCCCGGTTCAGATAGTCAGCCGTGGCCGGACCAATCGCGCCGTCGACCGTCAACACGGTTACGGGTCCGGCGGCCATCAGCCAGCCGGACAGCGTCGTTAAGATCAGCGCAAAAATAATCCGGAAAATGCTTTGCCTGTAATTCATCGCCTCAGTCCCGCAAATACAGATAATCATCGGGCAGGCCCATGCGCCGGCACGCTTGCGCGGCCGGGCCCGATCGCAACAGGATCCGGTCGGCCGCTGCCCCGATCTGCCTGGTGACCTGACGCTGCCACGCTCGCGGTTTCCAGCGTCCTGTCAGTTCGAGCCGTTCCCGTATCCAATCCGGCAGAATCCCGATCGCGGCCATCACCAGCACGCCCTGAAGCGCGGTGAATGGGGGCGGCAGTACCGGCGCGCGCCGCATGATATCGAGAAATTCGAGCACGATCGGAGACGGCTCAAGCCTCTCGCGCATCTTCTCGAACAGCGAGACAACTTCCCGTTCCGAAACCGGTGCGCCCAGGGCGCCATAGAGGCGAGCTGAAGGCGCGCCCTCCGCATAGAAGCGGTTGCGCTGCACATCTTCCAGCTTGCTGACATAAGTATGGTACGCCTGAAGGAAGCCGAAGCTCGCCGTGGCATGCACCCAGTCAAGCAATTCCGGATCATCGGCGCGGTAAGGCTGCCCATCGGGCGTGTGCCCGCTGATGCGGGAATGTATCCTGCAAACGTTTGCGATCATCGCTTCGGCGCGGCTGCGCGGCCCATAGACCGTCACCAGGGCGGAGAGGCCGGTACGCTGGACACGGCCCAATGCATTGCTGCGGAATGCGGTGTGACTCCACACGCCGGTGCGAACGCGCGGCTCCGCCAGTTCGAGGATGACTGCGGCGACCCCGCCGACAAATAACGCCAATGGATTTTTGAAGATGCGCCAGGAAACGGAGTGATAAGCCACCAGCGCCGGCTCGCCGGCGGGTGTCGCAAAATCCGCGAGGCCGGACTTGCCGGGGTCGAGGAAGTCCCGTGCAGCAGCTTCCAGCCGATTTTGCAGCGGCGGAGGCAGAGTGATTGCGCGCGGAAACGGATTCATTGCGTTATCGCTCCGTGCAATGCGGATACCAACAGGAAACCGCGGCACGCGCAATGATCCACCGTATCGACGGAACCGGTCTGCCACCTGCCGCGATGCGCAGCAAGCGCGGTCGGACCATCGGACCATCGGGCTCGATACGCATCCCGCATTACGTCAAAAGGCACAACGCCACTATACAACGATCGCGGGCGGCGGCGGGGTTCTCGTCACTGTCCTTGATACAGCTTTATACGGCGGCTGCGCTGGAACATTGCGACCGCCGTGCCGCAGCCTAACTACGCCGCATTGCCTGACGCACGTCCTGCCCGGCTCATGGTCTCAACACTACTTTGCGGCAGTTGTTTTCCTTCTTGTCGAACATCTTGTATCCTTCGGCCGCCTGCTCCAGCGGCATTCGATGGGAAATAATTACGTCCGGGTGTAATTTGCCTTCTTCGATAAACTGGAGCAATTCCGGCATGAAACGCTGTACGTGAGTCTGTCCCGTCCGGAAACCGATGCCTTTTTCAAAGACATCGCCAAACAAAAAGCCGTGAATGAATCCGGCGTAGACCCCCGGCACGCTGATGGTTCCGCCGCGGCGCACCGCGGCGATAGCCTGCCGTAACGCCTTGCCGCTGCTGCCTTCGAGCTTAAGATTGGCCATCACCGTTTCGACCGCGCTGCCTTTGGCTTCAAATCCGACGGCATCGATAACCGCGTCGACACCGCGCGACGCCGTGTTCTCGATGATCACTTCGGCTGCATCGACATCGTCGAAATTGATCGGAATCACGCCATACTGGCTGCGCGCAAATTCCAGACGATACGCGTGATGGTCAACCATGAAAATCTGTTCGACGCCGAGCATGCGGGCGCATGCCGCCGCCATTTGCCCGACCGGACCGGCGCCGAAAATAGCGAGGCTGGAGCCTTTTCCGACGCCCGCATTCAATACAGCCTGATAGCCGGTCGGAAGAATATCGCTGAGGAACAGCACTTTCTCATCCGCCACGGCAGCAGGAATCTTGATCGGCCCGACGTTTGCCTTGGGCACTCGCACATATTCAGCCTGGCCGCCCGGCACCCCGCCATAGAAATGGCTGAAGCCGAATAGCGCCGCGCCCGAACGCAGGCTTTTCTTGTTCATGATGGTGCCGCGGTCCGGATTGGTCGTTTCGCAGGCGGAATACAAATGCATATCGCAGAAAAAACAGCTGCCGCATGCAATCACAAAGGGCACGACCACGCGGTCGCCTTTTTGCAGCCTGGTTACCGCCGGTCCGGCATCCACCACTTCGCCCATGAATTCATGACCAAGAATATCGCCCGCCTTCATTCCAGGAACCTTGCCGCGGTACAGATGCAGGTCCGATCCGCAAATAGCGGTCGCCGTGACCTTGAGGATGATATCGTCCGGTTCCTGAATGATCGGATCGGGGACGGTATCGACTTTGACATCGTTGCTGGAATGGTAGACGAGTGCACGCATATTTTTTCTCCGGATGAATTTGATCGAAGGTCCATGTAAATCCGCCGCATCTTCAGCCGTCCGGGCAAAAAGGCCGCGCTATTTGCATAAGATCAATTACATTACTTGGGATACTGCGGCGGCGGAATCGGAGCAAGTCCTAAGCGCAAGTAGGATTTAACCGACATGAATAGTGGTCAAAAAAAGGATTTTTCAATACTCAACATTGCGCTTAGGTCGAAGCACGGTGGCGGACCTGATCGAACCGCCTTAAACCTGCAGAAATTACAGGATTACGGTTCCATGGTTGAACGTCGGGGCTGGAATATTGCTGCGGCGTGGCTGCCTGGGTCTGTACTTCGAAAATGCGGTTTTGTCGTTAACAAGTATTAAGTGCACTAACTTCGTAAGTCTATTCGTGTAGAACCGGGCGCTGGCGCCGAGGCGCCCACACCTTTCGGTGTACTGTCGGCGTTGCCGGCGGTCAGGATTCCGGATAGCCGGCCGCCGCAACCGCCGCGCCCTTGATCCCATGACGCTCCAGCGCGTTCGCCACAAAGCCGGTCCGCTTCATTTCCTCGACAAAATCGTAAAGATACTGGAACGCTTCCTGGCTCCTGCTTTTCGGGATGCCCATGGCCTGATTGATGACCATGAAACGCCCTGGCAGCAAGCGCACGCCCGACACCCGTTTCGCATCGGCTTCCAGCTGCTGCCTGACGCCGGCGGCGACTTCCAGTTTTTGCTCGACGAAGGTGTCCACCACTGCGGGCGAGGTCTGCGCCTTGACCGTTTGTGCATGTTTGAGATGCCGGCTGAGGTAAAGGTCGTACGCGCTGCCGGCGCCGACGGCAACCCGATGGCCCGGCTGGTCCACCTGCTCATTGGATTGGATAGGCGAATCCACCGGCACCATGTAACTGCCTTCGATCACCACATAAGGGGGCGTGAAACTGATTCCTTCGCCGCGCAGCGGGTCGATTGCAAAGAAACCGAAATCGGCCTGCTCGTTCGTGACCGCTTCCACTGATTTTCCGGCCGTGTCGAACACCACCAGCTCAGCCGTGACGCCCAATCGCTTTGCCAGTTCATTCGCAAGATCCACAGAAACGCCGAACGGCTGGCCGGTCGCAGGGTCTTTATTCGCGAGGATCGGATTTCCCAGGTTAATCGAGGCACGAAGCTTACCGGTGGGCATGAAGTCATTTACAAGCGTTTTATTTGGGTTCATCGTTTTCGTCTTCCGGATTGCGCGGCGTTGCGGGACTGCGGTGCGCGATCTCGCAACGCTGCAGTTTGTTTGGCACAGCAAGATGACAATATTAACAGAGCAATGTTGTTGCCATGACGACGGGACGCATGCATGGCATTGCGCGCCAGAGAATACGCCCCCTGGCGAATTCAGCGCTAGTCCGATTCAACGACCGGCCGGCTTCGGCGGCCCTGTCCATTCAAGTTCCGCGCGGTCCCACCGGGCCTGGTTGGCGGCGGCTTCATAACTGCCTTGCAGGAAATCGAGCAGCAGCGCGTCGGGCGACGGCGCGCGCCGCACATCGTCGTACGGCAGAATAAATTCGCGCAAGGCCGGGTCATAGCGGCCACTGCCGGCAGGTATCGGCGCCGTGCCGAATCCCGGCGGTTCGGGATAGGAATAGGAATAAAATACCGGATAAGGCACCGCCTCCGCGCCAGGCCAGAATCCGCAGCTACTGCATTCATGCGAATACGCCTCACGCGTCACCCAGTCGGGGCAATTCGGTACGCCGCCCGGATGTTCCGGCGCCCTGCGGCCCGAAAAGCGGGTGACCGCCAAGTCGAAGCTGCCCCAGAAAAAATGCACGGGACTGCACTTCCCGATGAACCGGACGCGAAATTCCTTCATGACCCGGTCCGCCTGCACCAGCGTGCGCCAAAAACGGTTGGCCGCATCGGCATCATAGGACGCATGCACATCGTCGCGGTCGAACGGAATCGGGTCGCTAACTTCATTGGGACTTTTGTGGATTGTTATTTCGAAGCCGAGCTGGCGCAAGTTTGAAAAAACGTCCTGATAAAAATCGGCTACCGTGCGGGGCTGCAGCGCAATTGCCCTGGACGCTCCATCATTTGCAAGGATCAAAAGTCGGTGATCGATGAAATCGAAATCGATCTGGAACGAGCGTGCCCCATAGGGGATGGGCGAGGTGGTCAGGCCACGTGCGGTGGCGTACAGCGGAACATGCCACGAGTGGTTCATCCAGGGCGTTCGGGTCAGCCGGATCTTCCCCACGATCTGGATCCACCGGTGGAGCGTGGCGCAGGTGTCCTTCCATGCTTCGAACGGCAATTCGGGCCAGTCCGCGCGCACCGGCGAACCGCCTGCAGAACTGGAATCAGCCAACGCATTCTCCCATCCCGAAGGGAGGTGATCGTCACCGGAAACCGGCCGCCCCTATTTAAGAAATTCTACCAGCTCCTGATTCACCTGATCCGCATGAGTCCAGATCAGGCCATGCGGTCCGCCCGCCACAGTGATCAAGCGGGCATCCTTCACCCCCTTTGACAGCGGCAGGCCTGTTGCATCGATCGGCAGAATGCGGTCCGCATCGCCCTGAATCACCAGCAAGGGCACCTCGATCCGGGGGAGATCCCTGCGGAAGTCGGTCATCCAGGCATTCACGCATTCAAGCGTGCCGCGCGGCGATGCGCCGACCGCGATATTCCAGCCAAACTGCACTACCTGGTCGCTCACGCGCGTGCCGCGCCAGACATCCAGGTTGTAAAAGTTTGCCAGAAACGCCGAAAGAAAGGCCGGCCGATCCGCCGCGACGTCGTTCTTGATCCGGTCGAATACTGATTGGTCGACGCCGCCCGGATTGTCATCGGTTTTTAGCAGGAATGGCGGCACCGGGGCGATGCATACCGCCCTCTTCACACGCTCCGACCCGTAGGTGCTGAGATAGCGGACCACTTCGCCGTTGCCCATTGAAAATCCGACCAGCGAAATATTGCGCAGGTCCAGTTTTTTGATCAGCTTGTGCAGGTCTCCGACCAACGTATCGTAGTCGTAACCCCGGGCGGACTTGCTCGACTGCCCGAATCCCCTGCGATCATAGGTGATGACCCGATGACCGGTATCCATCAGCGCTGCCACCTGCTTTTCCCAGGAAGCCCCGCTCAGCGGCCAGCCGTGGACCAGGACCACGGGCTTGCCCTTGCCATGATCCTCATAGTACAGATCGACATCATCGGAATTTTCTTCGCCGACATAAATGTAAGGCATGAGCCCTCCTTTGTCTGGCCATGACTGGTCAAGCAAAGAATAGAGTGGCCCACCCTGCGATCAGTGCCAAAGGTCCAACGTCCGATTGAGGTCTATCATATCCAGCGCAATTTGCCGCGCCGCACCGGTGAGCCGTCAATACGTCAATACGTCAATACGTGCCGGGGACCAGGATACTTTTGTCAACATGGTTCACATCGGTGAGCCCGCAAAACGCCATGGTCACTTCCAGGTCCCTGTGGATAATTTCCAGGCATTTCGTGACGCCGCTTTCGCCCAGTGCGCCCAAACCATATAAAAACGATCGTCCGATATAGGTGCCCCTGGCGCCCAGCGCCAGCGCCCGGATGACATCCTGTCCGGAGCCGATGCCGCCGTCGAGATGCACTTCGATCCTGTCTCCGACTGCATCGGCAATCGCCGGCAATGCGTAAATCGTCGAAGGCGCGCCATCGAGCTGGCGCCCGCCATGATTGGAAACAATGATTGCGTCAGCCCCGCAATCCACGGCGAGGCGGGCATCTTCAGGACACATGATCCCTTTCAGTATCAACTTGCCGTCCCATTGCCGCCTGATCCATTTCACATCTTCCCATGACAGCGTCGGATCGAACTGCTGCGACACCCAGGTTGCCATGGACGACATGTCCGATACGTTGCTGGTATGTCCGACAATATTGCCGAAGGTGCGGCGCTTGGTGCCCAGCATGCCCAGGCACCAGTCAGGCTTCGTCATCAGGTTGAGAATGTTGGGCAGCGTCATTTTCGGCGGCGTCGACAAACCGTTTTTTATTTCCTTGTGGCGGGTTCCATGGATTTGCAGATCGAGCGTCAGCACCAGCGCCGAACACCTGGCTGCTTTCGCCCGATCCATCAGTCGGGTCAGGAAATTCCGGTCCCGCATCACGTACACCTGCAGCCAGAATGGCGCGCTGGTGTTTTCCGCCACATCTTCGATCGAGCACACGCTCATGGTGGAAAGCGTAAATGGCACGCCGAATTTTTCCGCTGCCCTGGCGGCCAGTATCTCGCCATCGGCATACTGCATGCCGGCGATGCCGGTCGGCGCAATCGCCACTGGCATCGCTACTTCCTGGCCCGCCATCCGTGTTCTCAAAGTGCGCCGCTCGATGTTGACGGCGACACGCTGGCGGAATTTCATGCGCTGGAAATCGGTGGAGTTGGCGCGGTAAGTCGATTCGGTCCAGGAGCCGGAATCCACATACTCGTAAAACATCTTCGGCACCCGTTTTTTGGCGAGCACGCGCAAGTCTTCGATACTGGTAACGATAGGCATAGGTTTGCGGAGGGAAGACGCCCCGGGAAGCCGGGGCGGGATGGCGGAAGGGCGAAATTACTGGGCGTTGCGAATCCGATCGATATTGGCTTTGCCGAATTGCTTTTCAAATTCGACATAGGCCGGCTTCAGGGCATCCACGAATTTGCTCTTGTCGACATTGTCGACCACCTGCATGCCGCGCGCGCGCAACTCGCTCACGGCATTTTTTTCCTCGGCGTCGACCTTGGCGCGGCCGGCTTTCGCGCCTTCTTTTGCCGCGTCCAGGAAGATTTTCTTGTCGGCTTCCGGTAACTTGTCGAATATCGCCTTGTTCATCAAAAACATGGTCGGTGTATAGACATGGCCCGTCAAGGACAGGTGCTTCTGGACCTGGTCGAACTTGGACGTGGTAATGACGGTCAATGGATTTTCCTGGCCGTCGACCACCCCTTGCTGCAAAGCCATGAACACTTCGCTGAAGCCCATCGGCGTCGGCGAGATACCGAATGTCCGGTACGCCTGGATGTGGACCGGATTTTCCATCGTGCGCATTTTCAGGCCCTTCAGATCTTCCGGCGCCTTGACCGGGCGCTTGCTGTTGGTCATGTGGCGGAAGCCGTTCTCGCCCCACGCCATCGCCTTGAATCCGCGGGCGTCGAACTTTTGCAGCATTTCCTGGCCGATCGGGCCGTCAAGCACCGAACGCGCATGGGCGGCGTCGCGGAACAGGAACGGCACGTCGACAATCTTCACTTCCGGCACAAAACTCGGCAACGCGCCGGTCGAGGCGTAAGTCAGTTCCTGCGTGCCCAGCTGGACCGCTTCGATCGCCTCGCGCTCGGCACCGGTCGCATTGGCGTAAAAAGTCTGAATCTTGTAGCGGCCGCTGGTGCGCTTCTCGACTTCCGCGGCAAAGACGTCGATCGCGACGCCGTAGTGTGTATTCTTGGCGAGGGCGGTGCTGATGCGCATCTGGGTTTGCGCCGATGCCGTGCCCGAAACCAGACCCGCGGTAAGGGCGGACAATGCGACTACCACTGCTTTAAGGTAAATTGATTTCATGCTTGTCTCCTGTATTTTTAATAGAACTGGCGCTCCCTTGCGGGAGGAACGGGCTGACAGGATACTCCTTGCCAGATTTCAAGCCCTGATTTCGGCACAAGTCTATTTCCGGCGACTGATATTATCAAACGACAATTTCTAAAGCTGTCTGCGAAAAAAACTTGGTCATCGCGCCATTGCGGCAATGCAGCATCATGCTGTTCAATTTTTCTTGTGCAAAGCCTAAATAAAATTCGGTTGTTGCATTTCGCTGCGCCTTATAGACTTTTTATATCGAGAAATACCCGTTAAAGAATTCATCGAAAGTAAAAGCAACATGCTTCGTCCACGTCCGCATCGAATCCTCGATGCGCATCACCATTTCTGGAATCTGTCGAGCGCGCATTATCCGTGGCTGTCGAGCGCGGTCGATCCGCATTTTTTTCTCGGCGATTATGCACCGCTGCGGCGCGAAAATTTTCTGCCTGACGACTATCAGGAGGCGAGCCGCGCCTACTTTGTCGCAGGCACGGTGCATATCGAAGCCGAACGCGATCGTGACGACCAGGTGGGCGAAACCCGCTGGCTCACGGAATTGCATCGTGCCACCGGCTTGCCGAGCGCGATTGTAGGACATGCCTGGTTCGATCGGCCCGAATGCGAAGAACGCCTGCTCGCCCATCTCGAATCGCCGCTCATGCGCGGCATCCGCTCGAAGCCGGTCACCGCCGGGAGCCCGCGCGAAATGGAACCCGGAAAACCGGGCACCATGCAGGATGAAAAATGGCTGCGCGGGTTCGCGCTGCTGGAACGGCATAAGCTGTCCTGGGATTTGCGAGTGCCGTATTGGCACTTGGGCGAGGCCGCGGCTGTCGCCCGCGCTTTTCCGGGAACCGCGATCGTGCTCAATCACACCGGTTTCCCCTGGGATCGCAGCCCGGAAGGTCTTGCTGCATGGCGCGCCGGCATGGAAGCGATCGCCGACTGCCCGAATGTCTGGCTCAAAGTGTCGGAACTCGGCTTGCCGAACGCGCCATGGACAGTCGAAGGGAACCGCCAGGTCGTGCGCGAAGCGATCGGCATGTTTGGCATTGAGCGCTGCATGTTCGGCAGTAACTGGCCGGTTTCGACCTTGCGGGCGTCTTATGAAACCATCGTCGATGGTCTCGTCACCATTCTGGGCGATCTGCCCGAGAATGATCTCGACCGGTTTTTTTACCGGAACGCCGTCACGTTTTACCGGATCGCTCCCGGGGCGCTTCGAAACAACATTAATTGAACGGGCATCAGCCCGCCTTGAAGGAGACTGCATTGAATACCAGAGTAAAAGGCAAGGTTGCCATCGTGACCGGCGGCGCCGGCGGCATCGGCTCGGCAACCGGGCTGCTATTGTGCGAGGAAGGCGCCAGCGTCGTGCTGGTCGATCGCGATGCCGCGGCGCTGGACGCGGTGGCGGGCGATATCCGCGGCAAGGTAGCGGGCGCACAGGTATTGACGATCCTGGCCGACGTTTCCCAGGATCCGGAAGCGCGCCGCATCGTGGAAGAAACCCTCGCAAAATTCGGCCGCATCGATGTCCTCGTGAACAATGCCGGGGTACGCGAGTACTGGAGGCTGGCCGATGCGCCGGCCGAATCCTGGCAAAACATCCTGGGCGTCAACCTGCTCAGTTATGCCTTCATGGCCAAGGCGGCCCTTCCCGCGCTGCGGCAATCCGGCAAGGGCAGCATTGTGAATCTCTCCTCTACCTATGGAGTGAGCGGCCGGGCCGGGATGGGTCAATACGACGCAACCAAGGCCGGCATCCTGGCGCTGACCCGGACCCTCGCATTTGAAGAGGCAGACAGCGGCGTCCGCGTGAACGCGGTCTGTCCAGGCTACACGCTGACGCCCTTCCATGTCCGGCAGGCGGAAAGCAAGGGCCGGACCGGCGACGAACTGCGCAGTGAAAAAGTGGACGCCTGCCTGATGAAGCGCTGGTCCGACCCGCGCGAAGTGGCGTACCCGATCCTCTGGCTTGCCTCGGACGAAGCGTCCTATATGACCGCAAGCACCCTGATGGTCGATGGCGGCCGTCCGGTCGTATAGTTTTCGATCAACGCTGCTTTGTAAAGGTAACCATGTCCGATCTGATCCGGGTTGAGCGTAACGGCTTCATCGCCAATGTCATACTCAACCGACCTGAAAAAATGAACGCAATGTCGAAGCCGATGTGGCAGGCGCTGGGCGACGCATTCACCGCGCTATCGTCCGACACGTCGGTGCGCTGCATCGTGGTGCGCGGCGCCGGTGAGAAAGCCTTTTGTCCTGGCGCCGATATCGCCGAGTTTGAAACTGACCGCTGCAGCAAGGCACAGGCCATGGCCTATGGCCGCGTGGTGCATGCGGCCACGACGGCAATGGAGAATTGTCCGCATCCGGTGATTGCGCAGATTCATGGCGTGTGCGTGGGCGGCGGCCTGGTCATCGCGGCGCTTTGCGATATCCGTATTTGCGGCGAGTCGAGCCGCTTCGGCGTGCCGGTCAAGAATCTCGGACTGGTCGAGGCGTATCCGGAAATGGCGCCGATGATCCGCCTGACCGGACCCGACGTCGGCCTGGAAATTCTTCTCGAGGGGCGCGTGTTCGGCGCCGTCGAGGCCAAGGAAAAAAGATTGGTGACGCGCGTGGTGCCCGATGCAGAGGTCGCGGCCGAAGTCCTGGCTTCAGCGCGGCGGATTGCCGAGGGCGCGCCGCTGGCGGCGCGCTGGCATAAGAAATTCGCGCGCCGCCTGGGTGACTCGCGCCCCATCTCCGAAACCGAATATGAAGAATGCTTCGACTGCTTCGACACCGAGGATTTTCAGCGCGGCTACAAGGCATTCCTGGCCAAGACCAAACCTGAATTCATCGGCAAATAGCCGATGCCGACATAACTCGAGATAATGGGAAATATATGAAAAAGAATGCCACCCACCCAGGCCCGCTGGCCGGCATGCGCGTGCTTGAACTCGCCCAGATCATGGCCGGACCTACCTGCGGCATGATGCTGGCCGACATGGGCGCGGACGTGATCAAGGTTGAAAAAATGCCGGGCGGCGACGACTCGCGCGGTTATGGCGAACCGCGGGTCAATGGCGTTTCGGCGGCATTCATGATGTTGAACCGGAACAAGCGCGGCGTCGCCCTCAATTTGAAACACCCGAAAGGCCGCGATATCTTGAAGCGCATGGTCAAGGACGCCGATGTGCTGATCGAGAACTACCGGCGCGGCACACTGGAAAAGCTCGGGGTCGGCTATGATGTCCTGTCCGAGGTCAATCCCGGCCTGATCTACTGCGCGGTTTCCGGCTACGGCCGCGACGGCCCGTTCGGCGACAAGGCAGGCTTTGACCTGATCGCGCAGGGCTTCTCGGGATTGATGTCGGTCACGGGGGAACCGGGCGGCCCGCCGGCCAAGACCGGCAATTCAATCGCCGACATCAATGCCGGCATCCTCAGCGTGGTCGGCATCACCGCCGCCTACGCGCACAAGCAGAAAACCGGCCAGGGCCAGATCGTCGATACCTCGCTGATCGAAGCCGCGCTGCAGCAAACTTACTGGCATGCCGCAATTTATTTCGCCAACGGCCAGTCGGTCGGCCCGACCGGTTCGGCGCATCTGCTGACCGCGCCATACCAGGCATTCCAGACCCGCGACGGCTGGATCAACATTGGCGGCGCGAACCAGTCGAATTGGGAACGCCTGACGGACGTGCTCGGTCATCCCGAGTGGCGCACCGATCCGCGTTTCGCAACGAATATGGGCCGCATGGATAACCTCGCCGCGCTGACCGCCGAGATGAATGCGGTGCTGGTCACGCGCGGGCGCGATGAATGGATCGCCTCGTTCGACGCGGCCGGCGTGCCAGCCGGGCCGGTGCACTCGATCGGCGAAGCGTTGACGCATCCGCAGACGCTGGCGCGCAACATGGTGGTCGACCTGGTGCATCCGCAAGCCGGGCCAACCAAGGCGCTGGGCTGCCCGATCCACTTTTCCGAAACGCCGACCCAGATCAACCGCCCTGCCCCGATGCTCGGCGAGCATACCCGCGAGCTGCTGCGCGAGTATGAATACAGCGAAGAGGAAATCGATGCTTTCCTCGCCGATGGCGTCGTTGAGGAAGCGGCGGCCGTGGCGGTTTGACAGGAATATCCGCAGCGGCTACGGTGCGGTTCAAGTTCAGTTTTAGATTCAGTTTAAACCGGGTCACTTGCATGGACCGGTACTTTTTATAGAGGAGTAGAGGAGCATGCCGAAACTATTGGATCAAGCGGCGATTGACCGCTATCACGCAGAGGGAATTTATTTTCCGATTCGGATTTTCACCGAAGAACAGTGCGCCGAATTCGTTCAGAAATTCGAAGAGACCCAGGCGCGCGACCGCCTGCATATCAAGCGCAAGGATAACCAGATGCATAACTCGCATATGCTGGTGCCGTGGATCAGCGATTTGATCCACAATCCGAAGCTGCTGGACGCGGTCGAGGATGTACTGGGACCGAATATCCTGTGCTGGAATACCCAGTTCTTTGCAAAGAAAGCGCATGACCCGCGTTTCGTTTCATGGCACCAAGATTCCACGTATTACGGGTTATCCTCCAGCGAGGTAGTCACGGCATGGGTCGCACTGACGCCGAGCCGGCGCGAAAACGGTTGCATGCGTGTAGTGCCCGGCAGTCATAAGGCACAGGTGCCACACAACGACACCTTCGATGAAAACAATTTCCTGACCCGCGGCCAGGAAATTGCCGTCGAAGTCAATGAAGCCGACATCGTGAACGTAGAACTGGAACCGGGCCAGATGTCGCTGCACAATGTCCGCACCTTCCACGGCTCGGAAGCAAACACGGCCGATTATCCACGGATCGGTTTCGCAATTCGCTATATCCCGACCCATGTGTATCAAACCACTGGGCTGCGCGATAGCGCGACGCTGGTGCGCGGCGTCGACACGTACGGGCATTTCAATCTGGAACCGCGGCCGGAATCGGAATTCCATGCGGATGCGATTGCGCGTCACACAGCGGCAGTCGAAATGCAGCTCCAGATCCTGTACGCCGGTGCGGCGCAGGTCGGCAAGCGGGCAGCGGACGAAACGGCAAAGTGAACCGGACAGCGGTATTGCATTGACCTGATGTATTGAAACGACGGCTGGCGCCGAAGAACCGTTCCGACGCCAGCCTGTTGCGTGCCATGGCGCGCAACGCCCCTGTCAGCCACCGGGCAAAGGCCACCCCTTCCCGTCGGGATGCGCATCAGCGCCGGAGCCGGTGAAGTTCCGATGCCCACCTCGCGCGCATCGCCCAGGCGATTTCTTGTTTATTTCGCAACCATACTTAATAAACCGGGCGCGCGTCTGCTGTGCCCCACACACAAATTTACTTTTCCATTCGATACGGTTAAAGTGGAGCCGAATTCCGGCGGATAACATTTTCTTGAGATATATTCAAGAATTTCTAACGATTCAGATCGTTGTTGCGGCGCAAAAAAACTCCGCCGATACCAGTTATAAGTCTTGTCGTCAGAAAGTAAAAATGTCGCGTCAGATCCCTCCCCTCAACCCGTTACGGGCGTTCGAAGTCGCCGCCAGGCACCTCAGTTTTACGCGCGCCGGAGAAGAGCTTTGCGTTACGGCTGCGGCGGTAAGCCACCAGGTTAAAACGCTGGAAGAAAGCCTGGGAGTCATACTTTTTGAGCGCCGTACAAAATCGCTCGAACTGACGGATGCCGGCAAGGCTTACCTTCCCGGCGTGCAACAAGCTTTCAACCAGCTGGCGGAAGCGACGCACCAGCTTTATTCAAGGGGCAATCCGACTACGCTGAAAGTCAACATGCCGCCGACGTTTGCCGTCAAATGGTACATTCCGCGGCTGGACCGGTTCATGAAGGCGCATCCGGAAATCGATATCAAAGTCTCCACATCGGCGGATCCGCTGGATTTTGCGCGGGCGGATTTCGACCTGGCGATCCGCTACGGCAAAGGGATTTACCCGGGCCTGCATGCCGAGCTTGTGTTACCGGTCGAGGTGTTCCCGGTCTGTAGCCCGGCCTTGATGAAAGGCCCGCATCCGCTGCGCGTCCCGGCTGACCTGAAACACCATACCCTGCTGCATGATGAAAGCAAGTATAGCGATGCGAGCAGCAACCCGGACTGGGCAATGTGGTTACGGTTTGCGGGGGTGGAAGGCGTCGATGCGACGCGCGGGCCGTCGTTCTGGCCAAGCCACCTGGTAATCGATGCCGCGCTCGACGGCCTGGGCGTAGCGCTGGTGAAAAAGAACTGGGTCGGGACGGATCTGGCTGAAGGTCGCCTGGTCCGGCCTTTCGATCTCAGTCTACCGGTTGAATTTTCGTATTTCGTGATCTACCCGGAGTCACGCATCAACGACAAACCGATCAAGCGATTCGTTGACTGGATCCGCAGCGAAGTCGCCGCGGATGCAGCCGCCGTGGCCGCCAACAAGCCTACTTCGCCGCTGGTTTTATAAATTTAAGGGTCATGCGGTCGGACTCGCCGATAGCGAGGCGGCGCTCGCGGTCGGCGCCAACATTTCTCAGCGTAGGCGGCAGCGACCAGACGCCATCCGGATAATCTTTCGTATCATTCGGATTGGCGTTGATTTCGGCACGTCCGGCCAGTTCAAACCCCGCCGCGCGAGCCCGTTCGATCACATAGTCCTCGGTCACATAACCGGTTGCGATCATTTCATTTAAGGAAGTGCCGGGCCGCGCACGATGTTCCTCGACGCCGAGTACCCCGCCCGTTTTCAACACGGTAAAGAACGCGTGCAGGCTATCATCGAAATGGCCATCCTTGATCCAGTTATGCACATTGCGGAAGGTAAGAATGAGGTCGGCGCCGCCAGGCGGATCGATATCGGTAAAGCGCCGCACCGGCAGCGTTCCCACCACCACTTTGCCGTACAAATCCGGATTTTGAGCCAGCTTTTCTTCAAATAGCCGGCGCGAGCGGCGCCGCTCATCGGTTGCTTCCGGGGCGTTGATGTCATAGTGCGCGGCGTAGAGTTTCCCATCCTTGCGCAGATAGGGCGCCAGGATCTCGGTGTACCAGCCGCCGCCCGGCGCAATCTCGATCACGGTCTGGTTGGGCCGGAGTCCGAAAAAATGAAGTGTCTCGCCCGGATGGCGAAACCGATCGCGCGCCTTGTTTGCCTCGGCGCGTTGCGGCCCCGCGATAATGGCATCGAGCTGCGGATCGACCGGGGACGCCGCCAAGGCCGCCCCGGCCATTATCGATGCAAGCAGCATGGGCCATGCAAAACGCCAAACTCTGCCGTTCGATAAATTTAGCATTCGATCCCCTTCGTTTCAGGTATTTACAGCATGATACAGCGCACCGGTTTAAAAAGTATCCGGGCGATCATTTGAATCCCCATACATGGGGCAACCATGTTGAAAGCGCCGGGATAAAGGTCAGCATCAGCAGCACGATGCCATGTGCGATCAGGAACGGCGTTAATTCGCGGGTAAGCGCCGGCAATGGAATCCTTGCCACATTCGACGTAACAAATAACAAGCCCCCTACCGGCGGTGTGATCATGCCGAGCGTAAGGTTGTAGATCACGATCATCGCGAAATGGATCGGATCGATGCCGGCAGCCGCAGTGAGAGGCGCAAGAATTGGCACCAGTATCAGCACTCCCGGCATCGGTTCGATGAAAATCCCGAATATCAGCAAGAAGATGTTGATGACGATGAGCAAAAGCCACGGTGACATCTGCCATTTCGTGACCATCTCCGCCATATCATAGGGAACGCGTTCAACCGTCAAAATCCATGCAAATGCGGTGGAAAGTCCAATGATAATCAGCACTGCCGAGGTAAGCATCGCCGATCGCGCGAGGATGTGCGGCAGCGCTTTCCATTCCAGAGTCCGGTAAACCCATTTCCCGCAAGCCAGGGCATAAAATACCGCCACGACGGAGGCCTCGGTAGGCGTAAACCAGCCGGCCCGCATGCCGCCAAGAATCAGCACCGGGAGCAGCAAGGCGGGTATGGCGGTCCACGTGTTGTACAGCACTTCCCGCAGCGGCGGGAATTTGCCATCGCCCCGGTAGTTGCGTTTCTTCGACACATGCCAGTTCACGACCGACATGGCGCCGGCGATCAACAGCCCGGGTATCATCCCCGCTACAAACAGGGCGCCGATTGAAACCGTTTCATCCTGCAATCCATAGATGATCATGATAATGGATGGCGGAATAATCGGCCCGACGATTGCAGTGGACGCTGTCAGGGCGCCGGCATAGGCACGGTCGTAGCCTGCCTTGTCCATCATTTTGATCATCATCGAGCCCGGTCCGGCAGCATCCGCAAGCGCCGATCCGGAAATCCCCGAAAAGAATGTCAGCGCCGCCACGTTGGTGTAGCCAAGCCCGCCGCGCTTGTGGCCGACAAACTGCCCGGCGAATCGCAACAGCACCATAGTGAGTGATCCACCGCTCATCAACTCCGCAGCCAGTATAAAGAACGGTACCGCCATCAGCGAAAAGCTGTCGATACCCGTGAAGGTTTCCTTCAACACGACGATCATCGGGTATTTGCCAACCGCCAGTATTGCAATAGCCGTGGAAATGCCCAGCGAAAACGCGACGGGCATGCCGATTGCCAGCAAAATGCAAGCGGAAATGACCATAATCAGGCTCATGCTCATAATTGGTCTTTCCTTACAGTGAAGCGCTTGCGGTGGCGTCGAAATCGCTATCTGCCGCGAACTGCCGATCCATCAGCCACATGCGAGCGATGAATGCCAGGTGCATCAGCATGAATATTGATCCAATCGGCATGGCCATATAGATATAGCCGAACGGGATTTCCGTGGAAGGCGTCGTCTGCACCATGGTCCGCATGGCGTAGTCCCAGCCATAGTAAGCCAGCATGATAAAGAAAATAGCCATCACGACCAGTATGACGGCGCGCAACGCGCGCGCAGCGCGGACGGAAAGCGCATCCTGCAGATTGTCGATCGCGATATGCCCGCCGGTGCGCAGCACCATGCCGCTGCCGATGAATGTGAGCCATATCATGAGGTGGCGCGACACCTCTTCCGACCATATGATCGATTCATCGGTGGTGTAACGCATTACGACATTCAGAAATGCGATGATGGACATGGCGGCCAGAAGGAGGATCAAAATCCACCGGTTGAATTCGACGAACCATACTTCAAATTTTTTCATGCTTTGTTCCCAATCAAGAAAATGCCCCGTGTGGAGGGGGCGCCTAACAAACGCGGTTTACGGACGTCTCTGATCTTATCGAGAGTGGCGGCGCGACAGGATGTCGGCACTTCAGGAAGGCTTGCTTGTCCCCACTGACAGCCGGTCACGGCTGCCATTTGTTTTTCACGATATCTACGACGTTTTATTATTGAACGTATGGTATTACAGATGCCGGAAAAATGGCAGCATGCATCCCAAGTAAATGTCGAATAGCGTGGAAGGCGCGAATACGGGCAGTAGACGCGGCAAAGCGGGAATTGATGAAGGAGCCACAGCGCCGGCGGGCGGCACTGTGGCGAGGCATGTCAATCAGGAACCGATGCGTCCGCCATCGTTTTTAGTGATGACGATCGTTGCCGACCGCGGCCGCCTGCCGGCGCCATAGCCGGCATTGGACGGCCACTGGCTGGTGTACTTCGATGGATCAGCCAGATTGGCAAGCGCAGTTGTTTCACCGGGATGCTGGATATTGACGAACATGGTCTTGCCGTCGGGCGTCTCGCTCAGGCCGGTGATTTCGCAGCCGGCCGGCCCCACCAGGAAGCGCTTGAGCGTATCGGCCGTCGGCGCCTTGCCGACGTAGGTGTCGACCACTAGCGGTCCGCCGGCTGAACGCGGATAGCTCAGCGTCAGCTTCTTGCCGTCGCCAACCTGTCCGGGCAAGGCCGCCAGCATCATGCAGTTGGTGACATCGGTATAAGCGCCATCGTCGGTCTGGACCCAGCAAATGCCGGTATAAGGACTGAATGCCAGGCCGTCCGGGCTGGAAAAATCCTGGTCCGCGGTCAGGCTCGACAAATTGACCAGGCTGCTGTCCGCGGTCGACTCGGCGCCGAACGCATAGACATCCCAGGTAAATGTCGTCGCGGCGGATCCGGCCGCGCCTTCCTTCATGCGCAAGATATGGCCGTTCGGGTTGCCTGCCTGATTCGTCGTGCCGCCTTTCACATCGGTGTAGACGCGCGGGTTTGCGCTGTCCGGCGCGAATTGCGACCCGTTCGGCTCGACCCGGCGGTTGGTATTGTTCGTCAATGAAAAATACACTTCGCCATTGGCCGGATTGACCGAGCACCATTCGGGCCGGTCCATCTTGGTTGCACCCACGGCGTCGCCAGCCAAACGCGCGTTCACCAGCACGTCGGCCTGGTCCACGAACGGATAAGTCGTGTAGCCGGCAATTGCCGGATTCGCTATCGACAATTCTATCCACTGGCCGCCGCCGTCCGGATTGAACTTCGCCACATATAACTTTCCGGCATCCAGGTACTTGTCGCCGGTCGCCATACGATTCGCCGGATCGGCATCCGCAGCGGACCAGTTGGCGGCCGATACCCATTTATAGATATACTCGCCGCGCGAGTCGTCCCCCATGTATGCGGCAAGCGGCTTGCCAGCCACCGGTATGCCGAATGCCGCGCTTTCATGCGCAAAACGGCCAAGGCCGGTGCGCTTTCTGGCGGCTTGGGTTTTGTCGTACGCATTAATTTCGACGATGTAGCCCATGCCATTCATTTCATTGCGATAGTCGTCGCTGCCGTTGATGGAAACACCGGTTTTACTGATATCCCAGCGCGCATACCGGTCTTCCGGGCCGCCCGTTTCCCAGCCATGGCGCGATGTCGCACCCTGATTGCGGCCGTAACGCTTGAGGGAGGTGACGCTCTTGTCATTGCCGCGCGCCGCATCATCCGCCGCGCCGCGCACGAAATAGCCGGACCAGTTTTCTTCGCCGGTCAGGAAAGTTCCCCACGGGGTTTTCCCGGTGCCGCAATTGTTCAGGGTGCCGCGCGTTGTCGTGCCATTCGTCGAGTATTTTGTCACCAGCAGGGCATTGCCTCGCGCAGGGCCTGAAATCGCGATATCGGTTAATGGGGTTATGCGGCGGTTGAATGATGAACCGCTAATGGTTTCCCACTTGCCGGCGCGTCTGCGTACTTCGACGACCGCAACGCCATGAACCGCGATTTCCTTATCCACTTCCGGCGCCGGACGTGGCAGTGTCGTGGTGCCGCCATTGACATGCAAAAAATGCGATGAAAGTTTTTCATCAGTAGTTGCTTCATGATTTACAGCAAGCAAGCCACGCTCTACCCCGTTGGCGGACGGCATGCCGTCATTGGACAGGCCGAAAAATTCCATGCCGTCGTGATGGTCGCCGGCGCGGTTTTCAAAGTCGGTATCGCTGCCGTCATTTTTGTAGGCGGGAGTGGACGCCGTCAGCGGATCGCCAAGTGCGTACAGCACCGAGGCGGTATAACCGGCCGGAACAATGACCGCATCGGCCAGGCTTTTCGATACTGCCTGAAAACCCAGCAGTTTTTCAGCCGAAGCGGCCACCGGAAGCGTGCCGGCGGGATCGGGAGTGAGATCGCTTCCGCCATTTCCACCGCATGCCGACAGGCTGAACGATCCGAATAAAGCGCCTGCGGCGGAAGCCAGGCCCCCGCGCAACAGGCTTCTGCGGCTGATCCGCGCGTCAAGAACGGCACTGAAGTGTTCATTCGGTGAATCGTTATAGCCAATATCCTCCGGATCAATAGCGGTAATGGTCAGATCGGTCGGTTTATTCACGGGTTTGGTTCCTTTGACAGGGTTTTTATAAACCTCGCCAGTCTAGGTTTTCAGTATGACGACACCATGACCGTCATGTGACAACCGCGTGAAATTGCTGCCGCGCCGGAACTAACGCTAACGCTCACCCTCGGATGCGGGAAGTTCAATAGGCTTGACTTCGACCGGCGCAACGCCCTGCTCCTTCATGTCCAGCTTGCGCGCCGTCTCGGGAGTCAGGTCCACGATCCGGCCCGGCACGTAAGGCCCTCGATCCCTGATTTCAACGACCGCGCTTTTTCCATTTTCCAGGTTGGTCACCCTGGCTTTCGTCCCGATCGGCAAGGTCTTGCTGGCTGCGATATTGGAAGCGGGATTCATGCGCGTACCGTCAGCCATTTTCTTTCCGTGGAACTTACGGCCGTAGTACGAAGCCTTTCCCTTGCGGGCTTTGCCGGAATGGTCGAGGCCTTTCTTGCCAGTCGCTTTCGACGCCGCAGGCTTGACGTCGTTGCTGGCCGGCTGCCGTGCGCCAACTTCGCCGCTCAGGCAAAACGACCAGGCAAGAAACAGGGCAGCCGGGATCATGTTTGTTTTTTTTGGTTCCATCGCACCGTGTATAGGTGGCGTTAAAAATTACGCAACGAAGTTCATGATGCCAGACCTATTTTTCTACTGATCAATATCGTGCACGCGATGAATTTATTCGCCTGCCGTATCGACGATGGTTATTCGACGCACATCCCGATTAAAAGTTTCAGGCGCGGATGTCAGGTTCGTCCTATGGCATCAGCGCGATGACGTGTTGCCGAAGGATTTCCGGTTGAACCTGCGTGGCCGGCAGCGCCGGGCCGATATGGAGCCCGACCTGGCTCAGGAATCCACGCCTGAACGGCCGGGTCATGGCAACCCGTTTGCCGTTCACCTGCTCGATCCGGCTGAAGAACGAGCCCCACAAGTTGGTAAGCGCCATCGGGATGACAGGGGGCGCGAGTCCATCCTGCTCCGCGCGCGCCAGGATCTTCATGATACCGCTCTTGAACGGCTGGACTGTCCCATCGCTGGTCAGTCCTCCCTCGGGGAAGATGGCGAGCAAGTCCCCTTCCCTGAGAACTTGCGCGGCACGCTCAAAGGCGGCTTCGTAGGTTTTCGGATCTTCATCGCGCGGCGCGACCGGTATCGCTTTCGCCAGCCTGAACAAGGCGCCGAGCAGCGGAATACGGAATATCCGATGATCCATCAGAAAATAGATCGGCCGCGGACTGGCCGCCATCAGCAGCACCGCATCGACAAAGCTGACATGATTGCAGGCCAGGATGGCCGCTCCGGCAACGGGTATGTTTTCCTCGCCCTTGATCCGGAATCGATACACAAGATGTGACATGATCCAGGCCACGAAACGCAGCAGGTATTCCGGCACCAGCAGGAAAATATAGGAAGCCACGACCGCATTGGCCAGCGCGACCACCAGGAAGACGCCGGAAATCGTCATGCCGGACTGGAGCAGCACCGCGGCCATGACGGAGCTGGCAATCATGAACAGCGCATTCAGGATATTATTGGCGGCGATAATGCGGGCCCGGTGGGTCGGCTGCGCGCGCAACTGGATCAATGCGTACATCGGAACGCTGTACAGGCCGGCGAACAGGCTGAGCAGCGCGAGGTCGGCCATGACACGCCAGTGCGCCGGCTGCGCAAGGAACTGGCCCAGCGTAAACCCGGCTGAGTAAGGCAGCCCGCGCGATGCAAAATACAGGTCGATTCCGAACACGCTCATGCCGATCGCGCCGAGCGGGACCAGGCCGATTTCGACGTGCCGGCGGCCCAGCACTTCGCACAACAAGGAACCAGTGCCTATACCGATCGAAAAGACCACCAGCAGCAGCGAGGCGACCTGCTCGTCGCCATGCAGCACTTCCTTGGCAAAACTGGGAAACTGGCTCAGGAACACGGCGCCGAAGAACCACATCCAGCTGATGCCGAGCAGGGAGCGGAACACGACTGTATTGCCATGCGCCAGTTTCAAATTGCGCCAGGTCTCGGTGACCGGGTTCCAGTTGATTTTCAAGCCGGGATCAGTGGCCGGGGCGGCGGGAATGAACTGCGCGATCACCCTTCCCAGCAGCGCCAGGACGATGCAGCCAATCGCGACCTGAAGCCGGCCGATTTCCGGGATCGCGATCAGCAGCCCGCCGGCAATATTCCCCAGCAGGATAGCGACGAAGGTTCCCATTTCGACCATGCCGTTTCCGCCGGTCAGCTCACGCTCGTCGAGCGCTTGCGGCAGATAGGCAAACTTTACCGGCCCGAACAGCGTGGAATGCAATCCCATCAGGAAGGTACAGGCAAGCAGCACCGCCACCTGGCCGGCGATCAAACCGAACGCAGCGAGCACCATGATCGCGATTTCGAGATTCTTGACGAATCGTATGACGCGGGTCTTTTCATACTTATCAGTGATCTGTCCGCTGGTGGCAGAGAACAGCAGAAATGGCAAAATGAACAGCGCGCCGATCACCAGTCCGGCCATGGCCGGCGACAGCCAGCTGACCTGCAACTGGTAAGTAACCATTACAGTAAAGGCGAACTTGAACAGATTGTCGTTTGCGGCGCCGGAAAACTGGGTCCAGAAAAAGGGCGCGAAACGGCGCTGGGTAAGCAGCGCAAATTGATTGGGATGAGGAGCAGGATGCGGTGCGCCTGCAACTGGCGCGCCGGTCTGTTCCGTCACGATCGATTCTTTCACGCTGACTCCCCGTTTTGAAATTGTCATCAATATACACTCGGGGCATCGCGCGGCACAATTTTCTAATAATTTCTTGCCGGACAACGTGGGAATTGCGCATACATTGCCCGCCGGCAGGATTGCATCCCTGGTCTTTTTTGAACGGCATGTCGATAGCGAACATTTCCCTTCCTGGCTGGCCAGGTCCGGCATCAGGGCGGTCAGGCGGCTTACCTGAACACAGCCTGCATTTTTCAACATGCGGCCGGCGCCCGGTATTCTTCCGGGCAATCCCTGTTTGTTTCCATGCATATCCACGAATGAATCCGAAAGCCAGAACCTTCCTGCTTCCGTTCCAGGCTTTGCGCAAAGACTATTTTTTCCTGATCGTGTTTGCGGTGTTCATCGCGCTGACGTCCGCTGCGCCAGAACAACCCGCCGGTTATCATGCTTTGGTCGACTGGCGCAGGATCGCCACGCTGACGGGATTGATGATCCTGACCAAGGGTGAAATGGATTGAGGATCGACGCGAGCATTTTCTCTCGACCACGCAGGAACGCGATCAGTGGTGGAACATCTCGGTAGCGCTCGAATCCGACGGCAGGATCCGCGGCGTGCGCCTGGACATGATCCACGACAATGGTGCCTTTCTTCCCTGGGGCGTGATTACGCCGTATATTTCAATTACAACGACGCCGGGTCCTTATGTGATACCGGCGATGCAAGCGCAATTAAAGGTTGTATTTACCAACAAGTGCGCTACCTCCCCAGTGCGAGGAGCCGGGCGTCCGCAAGCCGTCTTCGCGATGGAGAGAATTCTCGACAAGGCCGCCAAAACCCTGGGCATCGACCGTGCCGAACTGAGGCGGCACAACTTCATCCAGCCTTCCCAGATGCCCTATGACGTCGGGTTTATCTATCGAGACGGCAAGCCGATGAAGTACGATAGTGGCGACTATCCGGCTTGCCTCCAGGCCGCGCTCGAACGGGCTGACTACGCCGGCTTCCCCCAACGCAAGGCCGCTGCGCGACGAAACGGGCGCTTTCTCGGGATAGGCATCGGCAATTTTGTCGAAGGAACCGGAATGGGGCCCTTTGAAGGGGCCACGGTGCGGGTGCAAGCCACCGGTCGAATTACCGTCCTGACCGGCGCCTCGCCGCAAGGGCAAGGACACAAGACCACCCTTGCGCAGATATGCGCGGAACAGTTGAACATTCCGCTTGAACTGGTCGATGTGATAACGGGCGATACCGGCGGGATTTCCATGGGGGTGGGCACTTTCGCAAGCCGCGTCACAGTCAACGCGGGCAATTCGGTTTTTTTGGCAGCAGACAAGGTGCGCGCGAAGATCATCACGCTGGCTGCCTCCCTACTCCGGTGTGAAGAAAAAGACCTGCGGCTCATGGCCGGAGTGGTCTCCAGTTCGACCACTCCGGGAAACAGCATCAGTTACGGCGAACTCGCAAGAATTTCTCAGGGCATGCCTGGTTTTTCCCTGCCCGAGGGACTCAATGGCGGGCTTGAGGATACCCATTACTTCACGCCTTCGCAATCGACATATTGCAATGGCACGGCAATCGTCGAGCTGGAAGTTGACCGGGAAACCGGACAGATCTCGATATGCAACTATGTCATGGCGCACGACTGCGGCAAGGTGATCAATCCCATGCTGGTGGAGGGACAGGTGATCGGCTCGGTTGCGCATGGCATCGGCAATGCAACGCTGGAATGGATGCAGTATGACGACAACGCGCAGCCCACGACAACGAATTTCGGGGAGTACCTGCTCCCCATGGCCACGGATGTCCCGAATATCGACATCGTTCATCTCGAGACCCCTTCGCCGCTGAATCCGCTTGGCGTAAAAGGCGCCGGCGAGGGAGGGACGATTCCCGCTGCGGCAGCAATTGTCGGCGCGATGGAGGACGCGTTGTCGGAGTACGGGGTAACGTTCACGGAAGCCCCACTGGTGCCGCACCGTGTTTTCCAAAAGCTCAAGGAGGCGGGTGCCTATGACAAGCCCGTAATCTGATAAAGCCCCACCGTAGAATGTTTTTAGCCAGTACCTCAACAACCCTAAAACCATGACCACTGAACTGGACACATCAATCCATGGACAAGAGTGCCATATTGTCTTCACGCGACCGGAAGCCGATAACGCTTTAACGCTGGACGGTATTCGACAGCTCGCCGCCGCAATTCGTGAGGCTGGTCGAGACGACGCATTGAAACTGATTCGAATCCGCTCGACCGGCGCAAGTTTTTGTGGCGGACGCGCCCCTGGCAAGCCGCCCGCGCGGCCGCCGACCGCGGCGCAGTTCCGTCGCACTGTCGCTGATCCGATTCTCGACGTATATCGAGCGTTGCACGAGAGTGAGATACCGGTTCTTGCGGAAGTACAGGGGATTGCGAAAGGCTTCGGATGCGCATTGGTTGCCGCGTGTGATCTGGCGATTGCCTCCGAGCGCGCGACCTTCAGCTTGCCCGAGATGCGAAACAACCTTCCTCCGACGCTTGTACTATCTGTTTTGCGGTACAAAGTGCCGCCTAAAGCGGCTGCCCACCTGGTCTATTTGACCTCATTGATCGATGCAAAGACGGCGCGTGAATTCGGGATCATAGCGGAAGTTGTTCCCGAGCCGGAATTGATAGCGCGCGGAGATGAAATTGCCGCGTTGGTTACGTCTCGTGATCGTATCGCCCTAGCGGCGCTCAAGACCTACTTCCGTGAAATTGTAATTCCGGATTTTTCGCTCGCAAGCGAAGCTGCAGGAGCTGCCCTGTCTAACGCAATGACTTCAATGCAGGCAAGCTAGAATAGAAACGGCAAGGCGACATGCGAGACTGCTGGCGTTGAAGGCCATCCAATCCGTCGCGGCTTAAGCATCAATGCCAAATCCGTATGGCCAGCCCCATTTTCCGGCATGGCCATTCGGCGAAGATGTCCGCGGCATCATCCCAGCTTGAACGGATCACGCAGTTCGCCGCTCAATTCGATCCAGATCGTCTTGGTTTCCAGGTACTCATTCATGCCATCGCGGCCATTCTCGCGACCGATGCCGCTGTGCCCGAAACCGCCGAACGGGGCGAATGGCGCTGTGACCCGATAGGCATTGATCCAGACATTGCCGGCCCGCAGTTGCCCGGCCACGCGGTGCGCGCGCTGGACGTTGAGCGTCCACACGCCGGCCGCCAGCCCGTAGCGCGTGTCGTTCGCGATTTTGACCGCCTCTTCCTCGGTATCGAAAGTCAACACTGACAACACCGGGCCGAACACTTCCTCGCGGGCGATGTTCATCGAGTTGTTGACCCCGGTCAAAATCGTCGGCATCACGAAAAAGCCGCCTTCGGGCGCCTGTTTGCCGCCGTAGGCCAGCGTTGCACCCTCTTCCTCGGCAGCCTTGACCATCGAGAGGATCTTGCGGAACTGCGGCTCCGTGGCGGCCGGACCCATTTCGGATGCCATGTCCATCGGGTCGCCCAGCTTGATCGATTTGACGCGGTCGAGCAGACGGTCAACCAGTTTGTCGTGAATTGAACGCTGGACGAGCAGGCGCGAGCCTGCCATGCAGGTCTGACCAGTGGCGGCGTAGACGCCCGAAACGACGCCGTTGGCCGCAGCGTCAAGATCGCAGTCCTCGAACACTACCTGCGGCGACTTGCCGCCCAGCTCCAGTGACACACGCGCGAAATTATCGGCGCCAGCCCGGGCAATCGCCTTACCGACGCCGTCCGATCCGGTGAACGAGATCTTGTCGACGCGCGGATCGGAAACCAGGTATTTTCCAACATCGGGGCCGCCCGTCACCACATTGAACACGCCCGGCGGGAATCCGGCCTCCTCCATCAGCTCGGCGAACATGAGGGTGGATACGGGCGTATGCTCCGACGGCTTGACGACGATCGTGCAGCCGGCCGCCAGCACGGGGGCCAGCTTGAACATCATCAGCAGACACGGTGAGTTCCATGGCGTGATTGCTGCCACCACGCCGATCGGCTCCTTCTTGGTGAACGCCACAAAGTTAGGACGGTCGCTGGGCAGGACTTCGCCCTGTGACTGCGTCGCTATCCCTGCGAAGTAGTACATCCACTCGGGCAGATAGCGCCATTGCCCCAGCATCTCCCGCAGCAGCTTGCCATTGTCGGAGGATTCAATGCGCGCCATCCGCTCGGCATCTCGCGCCATCAAGTCGCCCAGCTTGCGCATCATCGCAGCGCGCTGCTGGGGCGTGGTTTGCCTCCAGGGACCGTTATCGAATGCGTTGCGGGCGGCGGTTACGGCAGCCTTCACGTCCTGTTCCGACGCGTCGGGGACGGTCGCCCATACCTTCTGCTGGT
>JAQGMO010000117.1 GCA_028292315.1 Herminiimonas sp.
TCTTCTGGTTCGCTTCGTCGGCGCCGACACCGCCGCATAGCCATGTGTAGCCGTTCTCGCTGCGCGGCTGCGGGCCCGGCATAGGCGCCGCAGCCGGTGGCGGCAATGGTTTTGAATCCGTTGTCAATGGCACCCGCGAATGATCGCCGGTGCCCGCCTCGGTTCGCGGTTGCGGCCCGCCGGAAGCCGGCAACGGATCCGGGTCGGCATAGGGCCGTGCCGCGGGAGGCGTTTCCGGTTCCGGATCAGCCGGCACCAGGTCGCCGCCCGGTGAATGCATCGGCCGGCGTTCATTTTCCGCGCCGGTCTGCGCCGCACTCGCGCTACTCGCAAACGCCAATCCCAGCGCCAGCGGCACAAACATGGATTTCCACATTTGCATGGTCGTCACCTCCTCTAGCCAACAGGCAAACGAGGATGCATCATCCATGCCTGTCACTGCGGGCGGACCAGGGCGTACCGTTTCAGGTATGAATGGTAACCGGCTCCACCGTCGCGCCGGTTCCCTTCTGGTACTGCATCGGCCGTTTGGATGAGTAGGTAAATACTGCGCGCTGCACCTTAATCTGCGAACTGTCTGCCGCGGCCTGCGGTTTGGGCGGCGCCTGCGGCGGTATCGGATTGCCAGGCTTTTTACCGCACCCGCTCAGGGAGCAGGCCAAGAAAATCGCCAGCAATGAAGCCCGGGAAGCAACGAAGGAAACAGATGGGAAAACAGGGTGAGATTCCTGATGTACTTCAGGAATTAAATCAGGCTGCCTACTATGATCATTCTTCATGAAGCCACCTTGGTGGGGAACCCGCGATGCTTCTTTCCCAGCAAGGCGCATGCCAGTCAATTGTCCTGGCTCCCGCGCGGCTTGCTCGCAGTGGGCACCAGCGGCGGCGGTGAAATCGTTTCGCTCAAGCGTGGAATTTTTACGGCAGAAGTTACAGACCGTGCAAAACGCGGATGGCGAAAGTACGCAATCGTGCGCGCCAGCCCTTCCTTCAATTCGATCCGCGGCTGCCAGCCGAGCAAGCTGCGGGCAAGTGTGATGTCGGGACGACGGCGCTGCGGATCGTCGCTCGGCCGCTGCGTAAAAACGATGCTGGAACCAGAGCCGGTCATTGCAATGACCGCCTGCGCCAGCTCCAGCATGGTGCTTTCCATGGGATTACCGAGATTGATCGGGCCGGTCACGTCATCCGAACTGTGCATCAGGCGCTGGAATCCGTCGATCATGTCATCCACAAAACAGAACGAGCGCGTCTGCAAGCCGTCGCCATAGATTGCGATCGGTTCATCGGCCAGCGCCCGAACGATGAAGTTGGACACTACGCGCCCATCGTCCGGATGCATGCGCGGACCATAGGTATTGAAGATGCGCGCGATTTTGATGTGCAGCTTGTGCTGGCGATGATAATCGAGGAACAGGGTTTCGGCACAGCGCTTGCCTTCGTCGTAACAGGCGCGCAGGCCGACCGGATTGACGTGCCCCCAATACTGCTCGCTTTGCGGGTGCTGTTGCGGATCGCCATACACTTCACTGGTCGACGCCTGCATGATCCTTGCCCTTACCCGCTTGGCCAGGCCTAGCATGTTGATGGCGCCATGCACGCTGGTCTTCGTGGTTTGAACGGGATCGTGCTGATAATGGACAGGCGATGCCGGACACGCAAGATTGTAAATTTCATCGACCTCGACATACAGGGGAAACGTGACGTCATGGCGCATCAGTTCAAACCGTGGGTGCTTCAGCAGATGGATGATATTCCGCCGTGAACCGGTATAAAAATTATCAACGCATAACACTTCGTGCCCTTGCGACAGCAGCGCTTCGCACAGGTGCGAACCCAAAAATCCGGCGCCGCCGGTTACCAGGACCCGTTTGCAATCAAGCTCTTTCATCGATCAGGCCCCACGGAAAACCGATCGCCTGTGCCCTGCTCGAGCAGGGCGGCAGCCATATTCCACGCCTGGTCCGACGAGACTCCGGCGGCGCACGGATGGCCGTCGAGCGGGCAGTCGGCATGCATGCATGGACGGCAGGCGACCGTGGCGCCGAGCACGCGGTGCCGCTGGCGGTCGAGCGGCGCCCAGCGGACCGGATCGGCGCCGCAGCAGATCACCACGCTGGGCGTCGCAAACGCCGCCGCAATATGCGACACCCCGGTGTCATTGCAAACCAGCAGTCGGGCATCCGCGATCAGCGCCGCTAACGCGCCGAGCCCGGTGCGCCCGGTGAGGTCGAGCGCCGGGGCCTTCATGCAATCGCGCACGGCGCCGGTGATGGCGGACTCTTGCGCAGTGCCGGTCAGCACGATCCGCAAGCCGCCGGCGGCCAGCCGGTCGGCCACTTCAGCGAATCGCTGCGGCAGCCAGCGGCGCGAGGGCGAGCGCGCGCCCGGATGAATGCAGGCATAGGCGCCGCGCGAAGGCAGCGTGCCGGCGCATTGCCGCAGCGATTCGCGGTCGGCGCCAAGCAACGGGAATTCAAGGTGTGCTTCGCGCGCCTGCGCGCCAAGGGAGGCAGCGAGCCGCAGGTAACGCAGTATCTCGTTTTCCCGCTCGTCCCACGGCAGGAACGTTTGCCGGTCCGGGCAATACTGGCCTGGCAGATAAAAGCCCGCCGTGTTCGTCGCGCCGAGCGCCGCCGCGAGCGGATTGCTGAGCGTTCCACTGCCGTGCATCTGCAAAACCAGGTCAAAGCGCCGCTCCTGGGCGGCGGTGATGAAGCCTGGAATCGCGCGGAGCCCGACCGGCTGTTCGGGAAAGCCTGGGAAACCTGGAAATAAAAGCGCGTCGTCGATATAGCGCGCGAAACGGCGTGCGAAGCTTGCAGCCCATGACAAGCCGATCAAGGTAATCCGCGCCCGCGGCGCCGCCGACCGGATCGCCCGCAAGGCCGGAACTACGCATAACATGTCGCCGAGCTGCAATGCGCGCAGCACGGCGATCCTCTGGCATGCGCCCAGGTCCATGGGGCCAGCTCCCCGGCTCATCGCGTTTTTTCCAGCAGGAACGGACCGATTGCAAGCGCATCCAGTGGCGTCGAACAGTATGAGGCGATTGCATCGCGCGGCGTGCAGACCAGTGGTTCGCCGCGTGTATTGAACGACGTGTTGATCAGCACCGGCACCCCGGTACGCTTGGCAAATGCCTTCAACAGGTCGTAATAGGCTGGATGCTGCGCCCGGTTGACGGTCTGTATGCGCGCAGTGCCGTCTACATGCCGCACCGCCGGGATGCTGTCCGCCTTGCCAGCCGTTACGTCATACACGAACAGCATGAACGGCGACTTCGCGCCGCCGTCGAACCAGTTGGCCGCCTCTTCTTCCAGCACGACCGGCGCGACCGGCCGAAAGTCTTCGCGGTCCTTGATCTCGTTAAGACGGCTCTGCATGGCGGCGTCGATTGGCGACGCCAGTATCGAACGCGCACCCAATGCGCGCGGTCCGAACTCCATGCGGCCCTGGAACCAGCCGAGCACCTTGTTTTGCGCCAGCAGTTCGGCGCAGGTTTCGGCCGGCGTTTCCATGCGCCGATAAAATAACTTTGAATATTGCAGCAACTGCTCGATTTCCGAATCATCGTAAGCCGGGCCGAGGAATGCATGCTCCATGGTCCAGCGCGGCTTGCCGCTCTCGCCATATTCCGCATCGATCCAGAGAGCGGCGCCCAGCGCGGTGCCGGCATCGCCGGCAGCTGGCTGCACCCATACCCCGGAGAATAGGCCGGCATCGCGCAGCTTGGCGTTGACCACGCAATTGAGCGCAACGCCGCCCGCCATGCACAGGTTTTCCATACCGCTTTCCCGCCGCAGCCAGTCCGCCATCCGAAGCACGGTTTCTTCGAGCACCAGTTGCAACGAGCGCGCAATGTCCATGTGACGCTGTGTCAGTTCGGTGGCGCGCTGGCGCGCCGGACCGAACAGTTTTTCCCAGTCGGCGGGCGCCACATGGTAGTCGCCCTCTTCCCGATATTGCACGATTTCGCGGAACAGCGGCGCAAACACCGGGCGGCCATATGAGGCCAGAGCCATGACCTTGTACTCGTCCGATGAATGCAGGAAGCCGAGGTAATCGGTCACTGCCTCATATAGCAAGCCGAGCGAGTGCGGCAAATTGACTTGCCGAAGGCGGCGATATTCCCCTCCCTGATAAACCCCATGGCTGGTGGTGGCCCGTTCGCCGCGTCCGTCCATGGTCAGAACCGCGCACTCGTCGAACGGCGCCGCAAGGAAGGCGCTTGCTTCATGCGCCAGGTGATGCTCGACGAAATGCCAGTGGAACGGCCCGTCATGCCGCACCGAGTGAAAGCGCCGTTTCAAATGATGGGGGCATGCGCTGGCCAACTGGCGCGGCGCGTTTACCAGGTAGGAAATGAATAGCGGGTCCCATGGCGATGACGCCCCGGACAGATGGGCCGACGGCTGCAGCGGCAAGTGAATCACGGCATCCTCGCCGGCCGGTCCATGCAACAGAAAGGGGTCATACGAATAGGCGACATGATCGACCTGCCGAAGCTCGAGTCCGGCTTCTTGCAGACAGTAATCGATCGCATGAAAGGGAAGCTGCCAGGTGGTAAACGGAACCGGCCGCTTGCCATGCTTGATGCGGGTAAAGCGTTCCTCTTCGGCGGCGGCGATCACGGCGCCGTCATGCACCAGGCATGCGGAGCAATCATGGTAGGCGGCATTTATTCCAAGGGTGTACAAGGGACCTCCATGAATAAGGGTATCGGCGCCGTGTGCTATCCCGCGACCCGCGATTGCGAGGACGAAGGCAATCCAATCGCGGCGGCATATACGTCGGCGATCTGCGCGGCTACCGTGCGCCAGGTATACCGCTGGTAGGCGCGCCGCATGCCGGCCCATCCAAAGCGTCGTGCAATCTGCGGATTCTGGTATAGCCAACTCAGTCTTTGCGCCAGCTGCGCCGGACTTTCAGGCGGCACCAGGCAACCGGTGCAGCCGTCAACCACGGTGTTCTTGATGCCTCCAACTGCCGTCCCGACCACCGGAATGCCACACGCCATGGCTTCGACCGGCGTAATCCCGAATGGCTCATACCATGGCGTCGTGACGAACACATTGGCCGCGCTATAGTAATAACGCAGCAGCGAACGCGGCCGCTGCCCGGTGAAGCTGACCTCATGTTCGACTCCCAGCGCTTCGGCAAGCGTCATCAGCTTGCCGATTTCAGGTGTGCGGCGCGGGTCGGGGTCGGTCGCGTTGCCGCCGACCACCAGCAGACGCACGGCGGGAAGACCTCCGCGCTTCATGATGGCCAGCGCGCGAATCACATTATCAATTCCCTTGCGGGGAACAATGCGCCCCAGCTGCAACAGGATGAACGCATCCTCGTCCAACCCCAGCCGTTCACGCGGGCTCGCGCTTACCGGAGGGAACTCGTCCGGGTCGAACCCGCAAGGCACGATATCGATCCGGCCGCCGTCGGCGCTGTATAACTGCTGCATGTCAGCCTTATCCTGGGGACATTCGGCGATGATGCGATCGGCCTGCCGCATCAGGCGCTCTTCAATTGCGAAGCGGAGGTCTGGAAACGCGTCGGCCTGGCCCTGGCAAAACCGCCGGACCCTGCCCAGCGCATGGAAAGTGATGACGAACGGCGTCCCCAGCGACTGCTTGATTTGCAGAGCGACCATGCCCGACATGAAGAAATTTGCGTGAACCACGTCGTACGGAATTTTCTCGCGCCGCGCAAAGCGCAACACAAAGCGACCGAATTCCTCCATATACGGCAGCATCGATTCCTTGGGAACAAAACGGGCCGGGCCGGCCGGCACATGGATGACCCGCACGCATGGCAACCAGTCGACGACGACGGGCTGCATAGTGGCTTCCGCGTCGCGCCGGGTGAAGATATCCACCAGATATCCAAGACGAGCCAGCTGTTTGGCGATGTGCGCGACATACACGTTTTGACCACCGCTATCGATGCCGCCCAATAGAGCCAGGGGGGAAGCGTGCTCGCTGATTAATGCAATCTTTCGCATGATTAAACGCCGCCGCTGTTCATGATTTTGAACTCGACTTGAGCAAAGTCACTATTCCTGGTGGCCAGTTGTTTTTTACTTTTTGTAAAAGCAAACGACGTACCCGGAACACGCGGTTGTTTCGTTATGGGCGGGTGGGGGACGGGATGACTGCGCTTTATGACATCATGCGCGATCGGAAGCGGGCGATGCGTAATAAATACCGAGCAGCGTAAAAAGGTATACGCCTTGCCGGCGGAGCTGATTCAGTCTGTGTGCCTGGAGGCCGGGCTCTTGCCTGGGCGTCGCCGGGTCGCCAGGTTCTACCCTCTCTCCCAAATGGAAGAGAGGGCACGCCGGCAATAACTTCCGGCAAATCGTGCGTTCAATGCGCTGTCTGTGGCTGTTCGGCTGGACGCGGCTTGCCCTGCGCATCGCTCAAACGATATTTGGTCCTGCGGTCGCCCATCAGGTCCCGCAATTCCCGTACGCTCATCTGGCTGACTTCATGCATTCGGATCAGCATCGAGGCGCCGACCGGCAGACGCCGGTGGCGGATCTTGCTGATGACGGGCGGCGCCACTTCAAGCGCGCGGGACAAGGCCGCATCGTTTTTCAGGTTCAGTTTTTTGATGAGCACGTTCAGCAAATGATTCGGATCAAACGCTTCCTGCTCGTTCTCTTGATGGTTCCTGGCCTGCGATTGCGGTCCAGCCTTGTCGTGGGTAGTGGTATGAGTCTGAGTTTCGGTCGCCATTGACATCTCTCTCGGTAAGGTTGGATAACCGCAGTCGTGCCTTTGCGGCCGGCATGCCGACAACATTGTGCCGACTGCGCGAATGTGAATGCTTGCTCACAGTCACAGGTGTGACAACCTTTTTCCAAAACTATCCATTGCGATTTCAAACCATTTGATATGTATCAAAACTTTGCCAATCCGCATGCACGACAAACAGGTTTTCCGGCCGGTTTGCTCCGGCCGGATTCATCGCAAACCATCGCGCCGGAGACGTGTCAGCTTTTCGTCGCAGGCGTGGTCTTCTTCACCCAGGCGCTGCACCAGCCTTTGGCCGCCACCTGTTTGCCGCCGAAGATGGCGCACGGCGCCCACGGAGCCTCCGGCGGGCCCTGATAGAGCTGGCAGTTGGCACAGGCCTGGGCCGTATCATGTTTTGGAAATTTTTTCTGATCGACCTTGGTGGTATCGTGCCTGTATCCGAGGCTTACCGCCTGCGGATCGTTTTCATCGAGCCTGGGCGCCTGTGCGAGGGCCGAAAAGGGGATGCCGGCGCCAGCGGCAGCCGCAACGCAGGTAATGGAATGCAGGATGATCCGTCGCTTGTTCATGTAAGACTCCTTTTAATCGACACGGGAAAGCTCCATCCGATCGGACACTCAGCGCGGTGCGGCGGGCATCGACTGACCGGGCATCATGCTGCGCTGGACGACAGGGGCGGATGCGGGACCGGGTAGTGGCTGCGCCGCAAACCAGCCAGCCACCGCTGCCGCATCCGCGTCGCTGAGCCGTTTGGCAATCAAGGGCATCTGCCCGCTTGGATCGGTATTGCGGACGCCGCTTTTCCAGTCGCGCATGGCCGCGACCAGGTAGCTGGCGTGCTGGCCCGCAAGATAAGGATAGTTAGGCGCCTGTCCGACTCCGCCCGGCCCATGGCAATTGGCACAGCTCTGGACGCTCGCGCGTTCATCGCCGACGGTCGCCAGCTGCTTACCGCGTTCGGCTTCCGCCTTGCCCTGCGCCTGCGCCGGCTTGGTCGCCGGCGCCGACAACGTGGCATAGTATGCCGACACCTGTTCGCGCTGCTGCGGCGTCAAGGCCTTGGCGATCGGCCCCATGACGGCATTGTTCCGGCTGCCTTCGGCATAGCTTGCGAGTTGCCGCACCAGGTAGCCCGTCGGCTGTCCCGCTATGCGCGGAAAGTTGGCAGCCGCGTTGCCCTCTCCCTGCGCGCCATGGCAACTGGCGCAGGCTGCAGTGCCGCCGGGACCGCCGCGTGTCGCCAGTTGCATGCCGGGCGCCTCGTCCGCGCCGGCGCCGGAGCCAGGACCAGCGCCGGCGGGCGCCTGCGCATGGGCGGCGCCGGCAAGCAACAGCCCACCCAGAAGTCGGCAGGCGGCAATCGGCAAAGAGGAATTTTTCATGTTGCACCTCATACCGGCACCAGCGGGCCGGGCGACTTGAGATACTTCGTCACGATGGCGTCGGCGGCCCAATATGCCAGCGCCCCCACGGTAACGGTTGGGTTATAGGCGCCGTTCTGCGGGAAATTCGATGCGCCTATTACGAACAGATTCGGTACGTCCCAGCTTTGCAGGTAGCGGTTTACGACGCTGGTGGACGGGTCCCTGCCCATGACCGTCCCGCCCGTATTGTGGGTGCTCTGATATTGCGTGACGTTATAGGGCCCCTTGCGCGGTAACGCAACCGCGGGCTGACCGCCCATCGCCTTGCCGATTTCGAGCGCTTTCTCCGTTACATAAGCCGACATTTTCAAATCGTTTTCCGGGAAGTCGTATGTCATTCGTAGCAACGGCAAGCCCCATGCGTCCTTGTAAGTCGGATCGAGATCGAGATAGTTGCGCGTGCTCGCCATCGAACTGCCGCTTAGCAGCACGACTGAAGTGTGGTTGTAATGCCGGGCCACCGCCTTTTTCCAGTCGGCGCCCCAGGTCGGCGTTCCCGGCGGCGTCGGATGAAATTCGATCGGTCTGCCATGCGTCATGATTTCACCGATGTATGCGCCGCCGATGAATCCGAGCGGTCCATGGTCGAACGCGAGGTCGCTCACGTAATCCGAAATCAGGGTGCCGTTCGCGCCGGAGCGCATGAACGGATTGATATTGATCTTGCGGTCGTAATAAACCTGCACCGCGCTCTGGGTCTGATAGGCATAATTGCGCCCCACCACGCCCTTGCCGGACTTTGGATCGTAGGGCGTGCCGATGCCGGACAGCAGCATCATCCGAACATTGTTCAATGCATAGGCACCGAGAATCAGCAACTTCGCCGGCTGCTCCATTTCGCGGCCGTTGGAGTCGACATAGGTGACTCCGGTGGCGTGCTTCTTACTCTTGTCCAGGTTAATACGCAGCACCTGGCAATTGGTGCGCAAGATGAAATTTTTATCCTTCAATAGCACTGGCAAGAGTATCGTCTGTGGCGATGATTTGGCGTAATGCTCGCATCCATAACGTTCGCAATAGCCGCAAAACATGCAGGTCGATAAAGTCAGACCTTCCGGATTCGTATAAGGCTGGCTCATGTTGGAGGACGGCTGCGGATACGGATGATAGCCGAGTTCGGTCGCCGCCTTGCGAAAGATCGCGCTTCCATACGGCTCTTTCATCGGCGGCGTCGGATAGTCACGCGAACGCGGATCTTCAAACGGGTTGCCGCCTTCAATCAGCTTGCCTTTTATGTTGCCGGCCTTGCCGCTTACACCAAGCAGATATTCAAACCGGTCAAGGTAAGGTTCCAGTGTGGCAGTGTCGACATCCCAATCCTGGATGGTCAGTTCGGCGGGGATGAAATTTTTGCCGTAGCGCTCGGTGACCAGGGTGCGCTGTTTGAAATCGTGGTCGTGGAATCGGAAAGATTGACCATTCCAGTGGACCGCTGAACCGCCCAACCCGGTGCCCGGCAGGAAGCTTCCCCAGCGCCGGATCGGCAATGCCGTCTGATTGCTGTTATTCCGAAAGGTCATCGCCTCTTTGGTGTTGTCCTGCATAAGCGCCTTACGGACGGAAAAACGCAGTTCATCGTGGATCTGCGGGCTTTGAAAGTCCGGCACCGTAAACCGTGCGTCGCCGCGCTCGAGTCCGACCACTTTCAGGCCGGCGCGGGTCAGTTCGCGGCCGAGCATGGTGCCGACCAATCCGACACCGATCACGATCGCATCCACTTCGGCCAGTCTGGTCGCCATGACTATCTACCTCCCCGGGTGCCGGTCGCCGGTATGTCCGGATGCAAATGAATCATCCCTCCGCCGTTTTCCGAAAGGCTGACCGGCGCCCGCGTAAACTTGATGCCATGCTGGTCGACCAGGTCGTAGTAGGATGCGTACGCGCCCGGGAATCCAATCATTTTCCAGGCCACCATATCCTTGTTGCCGCCATAGACCGGGTCGCTGAAATAGCCCTCGATTGTCAGTCCCAGCAGCGATTCGAAAAATACATTGGCCGGCACCCCGCTCAGGTCGGCATTGCCGGTTTCGAGCGACTTCAGGTAAGCATCCTGGTCCTGCGGGGAAAGCTTTGCAAATGCCGGCCTGCCGGCCTTGCTCAAATCGCTGCGAATGCCGCGCAATGCATTACGGAATAGTTCGGCCGGCGTGAAAGGCAACTGGTATCCCTGGGTTGGCGTGCCGGGCTGCCATGGACCGCTGCGGTACAGCCGCTCGCCGGCGCCCCAGGCGCCGCCCAGTTGCTTATCCATGTAAAACGGCACGCCGGCGTCGCGCGCGCCGGGGCCGGTTTCATCGGCGGGAATCAGCCGTTCGACCGCGGCTTCTATGAACCGGGCTTCCTCGTTATTGAAGAATATGTAGGCTTCCTGCCGCGCCGCAGGGGATGGCTTTGAAGCAGCATGCGCCCCCGCCACCGCAGTTGCCGCGGCGGCGCCTGCCGCCTTGAAAAAAGTCCGCCTGCTTATGCTGTCCATGCCGCACTCCTGGAAGTCGTCGCTTGACGAGCAGGAGTGCAAGTACCATGCCCATGGCTTGTCGTTCGGGCAGCTTGAAAAAGGCTATTGCAAGCGAAACAGTTGACGCCGCTTACGCGGCACGCGCAATCAATCGGCCTGCTGTGAACCTGTTGCGGCGATTTGCCGCAGCGCCTGCTCGAATACCTCGGACGGTTGACCGCCCTGGATCAGATGGCGATCGTTAATGATTACCGCGGGCACCGAATGGATACCCTGATCAAGGTAAAAGCGTTCACGCTCCCGCACCGCATCGGCAAATTCATCGGATGAGAGGATCGCTTCGGCGCGTGCCCGATCGAGTCCTACCTTGCCGGCCAGGTCGATCAGTAAATCATGCTTGCCGGGATTTTTACCCTCGGTAAAATACGCCTCGAACAACGCATGCTTGAGCGCCTGCTGACGCCCTTCGATCCCGGCCCAATGAAGCAAGCGGTGCGCGTCGAAGGTGTTGTAAATGCGGCTGCGCTTTTCCATGTGAAAAGTGAAACCGACCTGTTCGCCGCGCGCGCGGATCGCCTCGCTGTTGCGTTCCCTCTGTTCCGGCGTGGAGCCGTATTTCTTTGCAAGATGTTCGCCGATCTCCTCGCCTTCCGCGACCATGCCCGGATTCAACTCGAACGGCTGGAAATGCATTTCGGCCGACACCTGTCCCTGCAGACGACTCAGCGCGCTTTCCAGCGATTTCAGTCCGACCACGCACCACGGACAGGAGACATCGGAAACAAAATCAATTTTCATCGGGGTAGCCATTGCGCGTTCCTTTTTACCTGCGTACTTGATTTTTACCTGCTTTTTACCTGCTTCTATCTGTCAGGCAGCCCTGCACCATGCATGGGTCCATGCGGTAATTTTAAAGGCTAACGGTATTTCCAGCAGGCTCGTGCGCTTTCACCTATGCCGGCTTGTCCGGCGGTTCACCGGCAAAGGCCCATCGTTGCAGCGGCACAAGGGCAATACCGCATAGCAGGGCGAACCCGCCGATCGTATAGAACGCGGCATGAATCCCGATGGCATCCTTGATATACCCCATTGCAAGCGGCACGCTCAGGTGTGAAAGGCTCCAGCCGAGGCCGCCCAGCGCCATCGCGGAACCGCGCGCCTCCCGGCTGCTGACCTGGCCGATCAGCATCTGGAAATAGAGCGTCATCACGGCGGAGCCGGCGCCGACAATGAAAAGGAAGAATGCAATCAGCGCCGATTGGGATACCGCCGCGCAGAGTGCGACGGATACGCCGACAATGATCGCCGCCACCAGCGGCGCCCTGCCGCCGCGCACCTGCTTGACCAGGTAGCCGGCGATGATCCCCCCTATGATTGCGCCGACGCCGCGCAGTGAAATGAGCGTGCCGGTCGCATTCGTGTCGAACCCCTGCTCGACCAGCAGGATCGGGTAAAACGAAAAAGAGAGCGAAACCGGCAGCGCTGAAATATAGGAGCATAGAACGGCGTAGCGTATCGACCGTTTTTGAAACAGCATGCGATAGGTGGCGAAAATCGATCCGGCCGGTCCGCCGGACGCCGCCGCGGCTTGCCTGAATGCCTGATTGAATGCCAGCGAGACAAAGCCGACCGCGGCCAGGATGCTGAAACTGTAGAAGAATCCGGCTGCGGCAATCAAAAAACCGGCGGCAGCCGTGCCGGCAATCTGGCCGGCGCTGGTAATGCTGTTCAACCGTCCCAGCTGTCTGGCCGAATTGCCGGCCAACTGGCTCGCCATCGACCAGGTGGCCGGCCAGAACATGGCGCGCGCAATCACCATCAGCACCTGCGCCGTCAACATCATGGCAAACCCGGTCGACGCCATGAACACCAGACCCGCAGCACAGGTAAGCGCGCACGAGGCGCTGGCCATGTTCTTGCCGCCGACCCGGTCGGTAAGGGCGCCGCCGACCAGGCTGAAACCAATCTGCAGCACCACCGG
>JAQGMO010000170.1 GCA_028292315.1 Herminiimonas sp.
AGCCCCCGTTGCGAACGGTTTTAATAATTTGAGGCGAGCGTGCATCTTCATTGAGCTTCTGGCGTAGCCGGCTGATCTGGATATCGATCGAGCGGTCGAACGGATCGGCATCGCGTCCCTGGGTCAGGTTAAGTAACTGGTCGCGGTTGAGCACGCGGTTCGGATGATCCAGGAACACCTTCAGCATGCGCAGTTCCGCGCCCGACAACATGATCGCCAGGCCATCGGGACTGACGAGGTGGCGGGCGGCGAGATCGAGGGTCCAGCCGGCGAAGCGCAGGCGTTGCGGCGGCATGCCGCCGGAATGTGCCGAGGGCGCGGCCTGGCTGCGGCGCAGGACGCTGCGGATGCGGGCCAGCAGTTCGCGCGGTTCGAACGGCTTGGAGAGATAATCGTCGGCGCCCATTTCCAGTCCGAGGATGCGGTCCAGCGGTTGGCCGCGGGCGGTCAGCATAATCACAGGCAGGGTGGATCTGGCGCGCAGGTTACGGCACAGGGTCAGGCCATCTTCGCCAGGCAGATTCAGGTCGAGCACAATCAGGTCGACGCGGCCTTCCTCGAGCGCGCTGGCCATGGCGGCGCCATTCTGCGCGGTGAGGGCCTTGTAGCCATTGGTTTCAAGATATTCGGCCAGCAGCGACCGGATTTCATGGTCGTCATCGACGACGAGAATACGAGAGATGGGTTCCATGGAAATCATTATCGCGAGTTCGCGCGGGCACGAACAGAAAATTTGTATCGGTTTTGTATCGACGGCCGGAAGCGAAACATTTCGATACAAAATTCGCGTCTTATGAAACTTGCGGGATACATCGATAGAGCAAGATAGGTTTCATGTGCGGTGCACATGATTTTTTAACCTTGGAAAGGACATGAAAATGGGTAATTTTCGAAAAACTCTGGTGATCGGCTTGACGGTTCTTGGTTTGGGCGCAGGCTCGTTTGCTGTCCAGGCGCAACAGGGTGCTCCGGGAGCGGGGCATGAAACGCGCGGCGAGGGGCGGCATGCCGAGCGGATGGCCAAGCGGCAGGCCGAGCTGCACGACAAGCTGAAGCTAAGCGCGAGCCAGGAACCGGCATGGTCGGCATTTACAGCTTCGATGAAGCCGACCGGGGCCGTGAAGCGGCCTGACCGGGCCGAGTGGGAAAAGCTATCGGCGCCGGAACGGATGGAACGACGGATGGCGATGATGAAGCAGGCAGAAGGGCCGATGCAGGCAAGGCTGGCAGCGATGAAGACGTTTTATGCGCAACTGACCCCGGAGCAGCAAAAGGTCTTTAATGAAAACGTCGGCGGGGGTCATAAGCGGCACGGTGGCCATCGTCAAGGCTGATTCGACGAGGATGGAAGGGAGCAGATGATTAGCGCCCTTCACTAACAGCAAAAGCGACGGCCTGTAATATGGGCTGTCGCTTTTTAATTTGAAATTGTCATTGCGGCTTCCGCATTTCGAGGGCGCCGACCTGGCGCTTCGAAAACCCGGTTTTATATTTGGAGAGTCCCTAACGAGGATGACGGAAACCGGGGCTCTTGAAGTACAAACCCCGCTCCGCCATGCTCTGGCAAAATGGCGGGTGCTGGTTCAGCCCCGCGCGCTACGCCGCACTGCAAGCGTTTCGAAGTCTCGGCGCGCAGCCCGAAGCGTCAACGCCAGCTGCGCCCGTCATAACCGCGATGCCCGTGTCCCCGATCCCGCCAATGCTCGCCCCGATAGGAAGGTGCGACATACACCGGTGCGGGCCGATAATAAACCGGCGGTGGCGAATAATAGACTGGCGCGGGCCGGTAATAAACCGGTGGCGGGGCAGAATAAACCGGCTCCGGCTGGTAATAAGTCGCTGGCTGGTAATAAGTCGCTGGCGGATAATAAGTCGGTTGAGGCGCATAATATCCATACCCCACCTGATTCGCGTTGGCCCCGACCGCCGCGCCCAGCACGCCGCCCACGATCGCGCCATCGCGGCCGCCAACGGAATTCCCGACCAGGGCTCCGATCACGGTTCCCGCCACGATCCCGGCGCCGTTGTCGTACGCCAGGGCCGAGCCGGACACCGCCGCACTTGCCAGCACTGCAACTGAAATCCATTTCTTGTTGATCATTTCATTCCCCGTCGCCGGTTGCCGCGATCAGAACTGATCTTTTTAAGGGGCATTGGCATGTTCATACTTTACCGGGAATCGCAAAATAATAAAGCTACGGAAACAGACTTTTACATTTCCGTAGCACCCGTTACAACAGCGCAGCCGGACCTCCCGCGCCAGGGCCTTACCCTGAGCCGATTACCTGATCCAAGCCAACCTAAGCCACTTTCGCCGCTTTCAGGTTCAACCCAAGCTCTTCCGCAAAGGTCGCTTCCATCTCGCGCCGGAACCGCACCGGCAGGGCATCCTCGCTGAACGCCACATCGGCCCAACCGACCGTCGCGCCGGCCTTTACCGCCCGCGTCACCTTCAGCCCGTGGGCCAGACCGAGCGGCAAGCCGCCGGCGCGCAAGGACTCGTCGGCCGGCAGTAACTTGCCATAGACGGTAAACCCGCCTTCACCGTCCAGCATCTCGCCGGGCGCCAGATCGCGCTTGGCCGTCGCAACCACGTCACCGTGCCAGCAGACCGGGGCGCCGGTTGATTCGCCGCGCAGGCCGATCGACGCCACGCTGATCCCCAGTTCAAGGCCGATCAGGTGAAACGGCTTATACATGGATGAATATTTTCCACTCGGGTCTGTCACGAGGCCGTATTCCCTGAAACAGCGTTCGACGTAGTTGCTGCCGGCCGCGAAGGTCACATACACCCCCCAGCGCAAATCGCGGAACACCGGCCGCGAATCGCGTTCAAGGCTCGAGATCACCTCGACCTGGCCGCGATGCGCCAGTATCCCGCCATCTTCGCGCGGCTTCAGCACGCGCGCCAGGTCATCGACCCCCACCGATGGAAAAGCCAGGCCGCGCGGTGCGGCAAGCCCGGTGGCATTGGCCACCGCAGCCATTTCGATGGCGCTCTTGGTCCCATCCAGGAAGCTGTTGAACATTTGCGCATTCATGCCACCCGCTTTGGCATCCTCTGCCGTCAATCCGTAATGTTGCCAGACCGTATCAGGGGTCGATGCATGATACGCCGGGAGATACTTGGTCCCCTTGCCGGCGGCGATCACCTCGAAGCCGGCGGCGCGCGCCCAGTCGACCATTTCGCAAATCAGCGCGGGCTGGTCGCCGTAAGCCAGCGAATAGACAATGCCGGCGGCGTCGGCTTTGCGCTTCAACAGTGGCCCCGCGAGGGCATCCGCCTCGACATTGACCATGATGATGTGCTTCTTGTGCTCGCAGCACGCCAGCACGTGGGCTATGCCCGCGCCCGGGTGCCCGGTGGCGTCGATGATGATGTCGATGAAGGGCGATGCAATCAGCGCCATGCTGTCTTCTATGATTGCCGTGCGGCCGTTCCTGGCGGCCTGTTCGAGCGATCCGGTATCGAGGCGTTCCGTGCTCCAGCCGACGTTTTCAAGCGCGGCGCGGGCTCGTGCCGGCTGCAGGTCGGCGATGCCGACCAGGTGGATGCCCGGGGTGCGCGGCACCTGGGACAAGTACATCGAGCCGAATTTTCCGGCGCCTATCAATCCCACTCTTAACGGCTTGCCTTGCGCGGCGCGTGCTTCCAGTCTTGCGAACAAATTCATGCTTGTCTCCTGATAGTTGTCATTGCCGCCGTTGCGGCGTCTTTATTGGTCCCTGATGAATACAAACTAACTTAAAAACCGGGATGCGGCAAGACTTGCCCGGGATGCGCTCGCAAAACAAGGATGGCTTCACTATCGGTTGCGAAAATATGATCGCGTCCGACAGTTTCGATCACCCCGCCGCGTTCCAGGACATCCCATACCTGCTTTTTAATCGCCGATAGGTATAACTCGATTCCCTGCCCGCGCAAGGTGATTTGCAGCGATTCAAGCGTGTCGACGCCGGTCGCATCGATGTCATTGACCGAGCCGGCGCAAAACAGCACGCGCCGCATCCGCGGGTCGTGGCGGCAGCGTTCGACGATGAATCGTTCCAGAGTCGACCCGGTCAGGAAATTAAGCGCGGAATCCATGCGTACCGCCAGCAGGTCGGGCGCCAGCGGCGGCAAGTCGAATCTGCCAAGGTCGCGCAAGGTGCCGTCATGGTGCTGGCCGACTTCGATAATGCGCGGATGGGTTCGGCGGTAAAGAAATGACACCATGGTCAGCCCGATTCCGGCAAACACCCCCCAGTACAGCCTCGGGGTGGCGAGCAGGGTTACCGCGAACGTCACCAGGGCCACCATTCCGTCATCTTTCGAGAGCGTGAACAGCCGTCGAAAAGCCGGCAGATTGATCAGGCTGAACACCGGTACGATGATCATTGCGGCCAGCACTGTGCGCGGTAGATACTGGATCAGATCGGTTAGAAAAAACAGGCTGAGCAATACGCACAAAGCCGAAAAAAGCGTAGACCAGCCGCTGACCGCGCCGGCGTACAGATTGAGCGCCGAGCGCGAAAACGAGCCGCTTACCGGGAATGCGCCGTTGAAGGCGCTGCCGACCTTGGCCAGACCCTGGCCGATCAATTCCTGGTTTTCATCCCAGCGCTCATGCCGGCGCCGCGCCAGCTCGCGGCAACTGGACATGGCTTCGGTAAAGCTGACCATGGCGACGATCAGCGCGGCCGGCAATAGCTCGCGATGCAGATCAAACGAGATCGCAGGCGGCAGTTGCAGCGGCGGCAACCCGACCGGAATCGCGCCCACGATCGGTATGCCTAATGCCTCGAAATCGAGCACGCGGCTGGCGATAATGCCGAGCACGGCGACCGCCAGCATGCCCGGGAATTTCGGTGCAAAACGCTTGAGCGCAACCAGCAGGACCAATGCGACAGCGCCGGCCAGCGCGGCCAACGACAATGGCGGCGCCCCGTGAATCAGCTGCGCCGGCGCGAAGGAGCGTTCCGGCACGCCGAGCAGCGCCGGCAACTGCGACAGGATGATAATGATCGCGGCTGCGTTGATGAAGCCGGTAACTACCGGCTGCGACACCAGGCTGACAATCTTCCCGAGCTTGAAAGCGCCCAGCAGGAACTGTATCAATCCCGCATAGAGCGATAGCCAGATTGCCAGCGCCACCCATTCAGCCGTTCCCGGTGAAGCGAACGGATAGAGCGAGCCCGATACGAGCAGGCTGGTCAATGCAACCGGTCCCACCGCCAGCAATGCCGACGATCCCCACAGCACGCCGATCACACTTGGGAGCAAGGCCGCATACAGGCCGGTTTGCGGCGGCATGCCCGCCAGCGTTGCATAGGCGATCGCTTGCGGTACGAGCACGAGTCCGACGCTTAATCCAGCCCACGCGTCCTTTCTTAGCGACGCCGGATCAGGGCGTGGCCAGTTCAGGAAGGGAAAGAAGCGCCGGATATTAATGGCGAATTCCTTTCGGGAATATCACGGCACCAGCGGCAGGCTGTTTGCCTGCTTCGATTTCACCGCCGGCACAACGGCACTGATCACCGAGAATCGAAACGCGGTCGCGGGATGCAGGGCGGTGTGGCTGTCGCGAACCGTCGCCGGATATTGGCCGGCAAGCCGCTTCCAGAAACCGAGGACGTTATCGATGTTGTAGCCGGCGTTGGCAAGCATGTACAGCGCCACCTTGTCCGCCGTCGAGTCGAGCACCGGTGAATAAGGTTTCAGTGCCGGCTTGAACGCATCCGCGCCCGGTCGTCCATCGCTGTCGCGGAACAGACGCAAGCTGTTAATAGTATTCCGCATTGCCGGACGCGGCCCCTGGATCAGGGACGCATGCGCGATTTCCTTTGCCAGCACATAGGCGACTTCTTCGTCGGACCGCGCAAATTCAAGCATGCCGCGGGTAATCATCACCTGCTGGCCATCCGCATAGCTGTTCACATAATCGGCATTGCCCAATTCGATTGCGAATGCGCAGGCCCGGGTCAGCGGAACCTCGACCGCCAGGCGGGCGCCGTCGCGCAGCACGGTGAGGTTCAGGGAAGCGCGGTCTTGCATCGCCGAACCGACCACCGCGGCGGCATCGCGTTCGGCATTCGGGCCCATCGGCATCGGCTTGTCCTGCACCGCCAGCAGCACATCACCCTGACGCAGTCCGCTGCGTGCCGCTCCGCTGCCGGGCAAGACATTCATCACCCGCAATTGTTCGCCGAGCCCGAACGCGGCCTGCGCGGCGCCGATGAATTCCTTTGAATATGAATACCGGGTTTTTGCGGTAAAGCCGGCCAGGCTGCGCGCCTGCCGCTTGCACAAGGCCGTGTTGTTGATTAATAGCGGCGCCGCGATGGCATAAAGCCGGTCATGTTGGGTCACCCAGCTGCGTAGCGTGGCAATCTGCCGGTCTGTCGCGCTGAGGACGGGTGGAGCGGGCGCTGGTACGCGTTCCGCCGGCCGGGCCGGTTGTATAACCGCTGTGCGTGGCTGCACCGGCTCTGCATCAGGCGGCGCCTTGGTCGCGCACGCCGCCAATAAAAGCAGGGAAGCGCCGCTCAGGATGGACTTGATTATCTTGATTATCTTGATTGTCATACGTTGAAGTTAAAGAGGACCAATTGTTCCGGAACGAAAGCGTACCATATTGAATCAGACCCGCTCCGGCGATGTGCATGGGAACTGATCGGCCTCCGACACTGCATTGATATAAATCAATATCATAATTCTCTTATCAATCATAGGCTTGGGTATGGCGAATGCGAGTTATCCACAGAATTGTCCACTGATAATGTGGGTAACCATGCGCTTGCCGAGTGCATCGGTATCCGGCATATTTCCTTGCCTTGAGCGATGAAGACGGGCGCTGCTACGCGCGCGTCGCCAGTACGCCGGCCAATAAATGGAATTTTGCCGGCCGCATCTGGTCTACCCGACATGCGGTCGGTTCACGCATACCTATCGATTCACGACTTAAAGGATAGTTATGACTACGAAAAATACTCCGGGCAGCGACGAAAAAGGGCAAACTCAAACAGCGCAGACGCAGACGGAAGCCGATGCAAAGTCCGTCGACGGACAATCCGGGCAGGGCAACAAGAGCAGCCACGACGCGAAGAGCCACACCAAGGCCGGCACCGATACCGGCGCCGGCGGTGGCAAGAAGCAGGAACGGCATCATTAAACGCTGGTCGGGCAGCCGGATGGGGCCAGGCAAGCCGGCATGCCTGACTTCCGGCTTGCCTGGCCCCTGTATGTAAATACAGTGCGGCGCATGCGCTCGCAAATGATGCTTTGCGAGGGATCAAGGAAAGGCTAGAATAAGACGCGCCTGTACTGCGCTTTGGGAACGTAAATGATAGTGTAAGCGGGAGCACTGCATGCCGAATCAGCCGTTCATAGCGAGATGAAAAAAATTCCGCTTTACAGCAGGTCAAGCCGCCCGCCTTCGCGCGAGTCACCCGCAAAGGCACCCAGGTCCGATGCCGCGCCTAGCGTGGCGCCGGCGGTCGCGTCCGGTCCGGACGCGGCCCGGCCTGCAGGCAAAACGCGTCGGCCGTTTTTAACGCGCGCGCGGCACGTCATGGCCCGGCATGAACGCCTTCTGCTCGTCACCGGTTCCGCGCTCCTGACCCTGCTTCTGCTGCTGGGTTATCTCGCCACTCTGCCGAAGGCGCGTGACCTCAAGCAGGACGATATCGATGCCGCCGTCCTGCACACACTCAAGAATAATGTATTGCCGTCCCAGGAGGCCAAGGCTTTTCAGGTGATCCAGCGTTCTGTCGTCCGGGTTCGCCAGGTCGACAAGCAGGATCCGACCAAGGTGAAAGGCGTCGGCACCGGCGTCGTGGTGGTCGACAAGGGCGTGATATTGACCAGTCTTCATGTGGTCGCCGGCGGTGAGCGCATCGAGGTCGAATTCGCCGATGGGCTGAGCTCGGAAGCCACGATCGTCGGAGCCCAGCCGGAAAACGATCTCGCAGTGCTGCAGGCGAAAACCATTCCCGATGACCTGTTGCCTGCCACGCTGCGCTCAACCAAGGAACTCAGGCCCGGCGATCAGGTGATCGCGGTCGGCTTCCCGTTCGGGATCGGTCCATCGGTGACGTCCGGCGTCGTATCCGGACTGAAGCGCGAGTATCATTCGCCGGAGGGCCAGCGCCTGCTGACCAATTTGATCCAGTTTGACGCGGCCGCCAATCCAGGCAATTCCGGCGGTCCGCTGATCACCATGGATGGCGCGGTGGTCGGGATCGTCACGGCGATACTGAATCCGAGCGTGCAGCGGGTTTTCATCGGAATTGGATTTGCGGTCCCAATTGAAAATGCGGCGGCAGCGGTAGGGACGTCGCCGTTTTAGGTTTGTGAAGAATCGTTTTTTCGAAATCTTTTTTCAGAATCGATCGGATCAACATGAATGAACGACACGCAGGTCGCGCCGATGTCTCGCTGCAGATGGAGCTTATTCTCTACGAGGTAAAGAAAGTCGTGGTCGGCCAGGATCATTTCCTGGAACGGGTGCTGGTCGCCATGCTGGCGCAGGGACACTTGCTGGTCGAAGGGGTTCCCGGCCTGGCAAAGACCCTGACCATCAACACGCTGGCGCGCACTATTCGGGGCACGTTCAAGCGGATCCAGTTTACCCCCGACCTGGTGCCGGCCGACCTGGTCGGCACCCGCATCTATAATCAGAAGACCGGCGAATTCGGCACCACCTTCGGTCCAGTGTTCGCGAATCTGCTGCTGGCCGATGAAATCAACCGCGCGCCGGCCAAGGTGCAGAGCGCATTGCTCGAGGTCATGCAGGAGTACCAGGTTACCATTGCCGGCGAAAGCCACCCGGTGCCGAAGCCGTTCCTGGTGATGGCGACTCAGAACCCGATTGAAACGGAAGGCACCTATCCTTTGCCGGAAGCGCAGGTGGACCGGTTCATGATGAAGGTTCTGGTCGGTTACCCGACCGAGGAAGAGGAATTCGTGATCGTCAACCGCGTGACCGGTCCGGCGGCGGCGGTTGCCGCGGTGTCGAGCACCGAGCAGCTGGCGCAGCTTCAGCAGGAATGCCGTTCGGGCTACGTCGATCCTGCGCTGGTGCAGTATGCGGTGCGCCTGGTGTCGGCCACGCGCAATCCCGAACGCTATGGCGTGCCGAACGTGGCGCAATATCTTACCTACGGCGCCAGTCCGCGCGCAACGATTCACCTGGTGGAGGGGGCGCGTGCGCTGGCGTTCCTGCGCGGACGCACCTATGTTCTGCCGGAAGACATGATCGATATCGCGCCCGACGTGTTGCGGCACCGGTTGTCGCTGTCCTATGAGGCCTTGTCGGATTCGCTTACGCCGGATCAGTTGATCCACCGAATCATGAAACACATGCCCGCGCCCGAGAGGCCGCTCGAGACCCATGTCAAAGTTGACGCCGACGCCTGAAGCCATGCTGCGGCGGCTCGAATGGACGGTGATACGCCGTCTTGATGGCTTGCTGCATGGAAATTATCAAACGCTGTTTCGCGGCTACGGCATCGATCTGGCGGACTTGCGCGAGTATCAGTATCACGATGATGTCCGTCATATCGACTGGAATGTCACTGCGCGCCTGCAGACGCCCTATGTGAGGGTGTTTAACGAGGAGCGTGATCTCAATGCCTGGTTTTTGCTGGACCTGAGCGCGTCGGTCGATTTTGGTTCGCGCGACCTGAGCAAGCGCGCGATCTCGGCCGAGTTCGTGACCGTTCTGGCGCGCGTTCTCGGACGCCACGGTAATCGGGTGGGGGCGATGTTCTACGGCACCAGCGTCGATACCGTGATTCCGGCGCGCACCGGACGGCGCCAGGCGCTGCATATCCTGCACAAGATGCAGGAGCGGCCGCCACTGACGCAGTCCGCCGCCACCAATCTGGGCGATCTGCTGAAATCGGCTTTTCAGGCGATCCCGCGGCGCTCGCTGGTTTTCGTGGTGTCGGATTTCATCAGCCAGCCGGGCTGGGCGAAGCCGTTGGCGCAGCTGGCACAGCGCCACGAGGTGATTGCAGTCCGGCTTTACGACAGCCTGGAGATGCGCCTGCCGGATCTTGGTTTACTGGTGATCCAGGATGCCGAAACAGGCGAACAATTGTTCGTAGATACGCACGACCGCGGATTCCGCACCCGTTTCGAGGCGCTCGCCGCGAACCGCGAGGAGGAACTGCGGGAGGGCTTTCGGCATGCCGGCGTGGATGCGCTGGAACTGGCGACCGACGATAATGTTCTGGATGCGATCCTGCGATTTGCCGACCTGCGCAAGCAGCGCAGCCGATTGGCTGCGGGCGGCAGCCTGCCTAAACACCTGGAGCCTGCATGAACTTCCTGTGGCCTGAAATGCTTTGGTTGATGCTGATCGTGCCGGCGCTGGTGGCGGCATATCTGATGATTTTGCGGCGCAAGAGAAAGCAGGCGTTACACTATGCCAGCTTCGCTTTGCTCAAACAGGCGCTGGGGCCGACCCAGGGCGGGCGGCGCCATGTGCCGCCGCTGCTGTTCCTGCTGGCGCTGACCTCCATGGTGTTTGCGATCGCCCGGCCGGCCGCGGTGATTACACTGCCGTCGCAGTATGAAACCGTGATTCTCGCGATCGACGTATCCGGCAGCATGCGGGCCAACGATGTCGCGCCGACCCGGATTGCCGCCGCCGAAGCGGCCGCGCGCAGCTTTGTGGCCGCTCAGCCGCGCACCACCCGCCTGGGACTGGTCACTTTTGCCGGCACCGCGTCCGTGGTACAGGCGCCGACCCTGAGCCGGGAAGATATCCTGGCGGCGATGGAGCGGTTTCAACTGCAGCATGGCACGGCGGTCGGAAGCGGCATCCTGGTTTCGCTCAAGACGATTTTTCCCGACATCGAATTTGACCTGCGCGCCTCCAATCCGCGCCCGAACGGCCAGCGCGACGCTGCTTCCCGCAGCGGTTCGCTCGATCAGAGGCCCAAGGGCGATTCGCCTGAATTCAAGCCGGTGGCGCCCGGTTCCTACGGCTCCGCAGTCATCATCCTTCTGACGGATGGCCAGACTACCACCGGCCCCGACCCGATCGAGGCGTCCAAAATGGCGGCGGAACGCGGGGTCAAGGTTTTCACGGTCGGGATCGGCACGGCAAACGGCGAGATCCTGGGAGCGGAGGGCTGGTCGATGCGGGTCCGGCTCGATGAGGATTCGCTGAAAAAAATCGCCAGTCTGACCAATGCCGAATACTTTTATGCCGGAACGGCGGTCGATTTGACCAAGATTTACCAAACCCTGCATTCCAAACTGGTGATGGAAAAGAAGGAAACCGAAATTACTGCACTGTTCGCGGCGGCAGGGGCCTTGTTGGCAATGCTGTCCGCATTGCTGTCGATGCTGTGGTTTAACCGAATATTGTAAGCATCGCATGCGGTTTAGGCCGGGCACCGGCGCTTTCCGGTAACTCAAAGCAAATTCTTATCTTCAAAAACGATACTTATGTTGAAAGATTTATGACAGGAAAGTACACTCAGGCATGGCACACAATAATTCACTTGCCGGAGCAGTTATGGAAGAACAATCATTAGAAGAACAGAACTACGATCCAAATCGCCTGCTCGATGCCTTGATTAAAAAGCTGGAACTGAAAAACGATGCCGCGCTGGCGCGGGCCCTCGATATCGCGCCGCCGCTGCTTAGTAAAATCCGCCATCGGAGGTTGCCGGTCGGTGCTTCGCTGCTGATTCGCATGTATGAAGCAAGCGATCTCAGCATCAAGGAATTGCGCGCGATCATGGGAGATCGCCGGACCAAGGTCCGGATCAGTGAGGCCGATGGCAGACCGAAGACAGACGGCAAAAAAGAGTAAGTTTTTTAAAAATATTAAATTTTTCTGCGCGTTGTGTTAAATGGCGCACAGATAAGCGGAGACCTTTGCGATATAGTGAAGTTGTCTCCTCCTCCCGCTTCCGGGATGGATTTAGCCCGCATCGCCCATGACCGGCTGCGGGCTTTTTTTCGTTTTAATTGACAAATCTGCCGCTGGTCAGTCGTGCGCGCGCCGCATGGCGTCTCGTGTCTGCAGCGTGCGATACCAGTGCTGTACCTCAACCGGCGAGACTTTTCGTTTGCGCCACACCCATGGCAATTCATGCATGGCACGCCACAGGGCCGCTTGCCATACCTTGCGCGGGTGGGGGCGGCAGATGCGCCACGTCGCTTTCATGGCGGCGCCCCATGGCATGCGCAGCCAGGCTACCCAGAGAGCATTGCGGATCACGATTTTCTGGCGGGCGGCGCTATCGCGCCGTGGTGACGGATAATGATGGACGGTCATATGCGCCGCATACACTATGCTCCACCCATTTGCGACCAGGTCCAGCGTCAGCAACTCTTCCTCGCCGCCGACAAAGAATTTCGGGTCATAGCCTCCCGCGTCGAGAAAGGCCTGGCGCCGAAACACAACCGCGCAGGCAATAAAACCGAGCAGCGCCGGCCCTGGCAGGTGAGCCGACGGTAGCGGACTCGACGCCATCCGCGCGCATACCGGGTCTTCGATTTCTTCCGGCCCCAGCAGGATGCGGGCGCACACGGCGGCTACCCGAGGGTGAGAATCGAGCAGGCCGACTGCCTGTTCCAGCGAACCGTCGGCCCACCAGGAGTCGTCATCGCAAAACGCGACATAGGGCGTCGGCACCCCTTGCACGGCGACATTGCGGGCGGCGGCGCCACCGTTGCACGGCATGGCAATCAGCCGCACTCGCGGAAAATCCCGTCTCAGCAAGTCTGCGGTGGTATCGGTGGAGGCATTGTCCACCACCACCAGGGCTGGCCGGCACGGCAACGCGAGCATGTTCTCCAGCGTACGGCGTAATTCCAAAGCACGGTTATGCGTAAGGATTACGACCGACAGGCGATCGCGCAAGTCGCGCATCGGGCGCGGCAGCGCTCAGCTAGTCCCGGTATCATCCGTGTCGTCGGACGGCGGCATGGTTTTTTGCATATCTTCGCGATTTACGCGGTGCGGCCGGTGGGGCGCCTGCGGCGGTTCGTCCTGGGGTTCGATATGCTGATCCCCTGATTTTTTTTGCAGAATCTGGGAAAAATTTTCGATCTGGGTTCTTACCCGGTTCGGATGGTTGGATTTCATCGCAAGCTCCTGTTCGACTGCGGGTGAATAATGGTTTTCGGCGTCAGCAGAGACCGGGGCTGAATAATGCTAAAGGCCGAACGGATAGGTCTCGGGCACTTCCTCATGCTTCCAGTGTACCGAGTGATCGAGCGGCCTGACCGCGGTGGTCCGGTCGATGTGTATCACCGCATCGAACTGGCGCGACATGTCCGCATGAAAGTAATGACTGACGCGTTCGCTGTCGGGCAAATAAATCACGCCGATTGCGCGCTCCAGTTTTTGTTCCGAAAGCGGATCCGGTACGGTAATGCGGCCGCGGATCGGGAGCATGAAGTCACCCAGGCCGGTATCGTGAAACAGGCGCTCGAAACTGTCCTGCCGGGACGGGTTTACCTTTTTCAGTTCGGGCGGCGCATCCCATTCGGAAGCCGCCGTGACCGTGCCGTCATGCGTGGTGAAACCGACCAGGTAAGATTCATCCGGATCATACCGTTCGCGTACGAGTTGTCCGAGGTTGAGCTGTCCATGCGCGCCCATTTCGGTGGCGCGCGCATCGCCGATATGCGAGTTATGTGCCCACACCACGAGCTTGGCCCGGCTTCCCTTGCGGTCGGTGATGTGGCGGCGCAATGCATCCAGGGTATCGGCCATGTGCGTATCGCGCAGGTTCCATGACTCGTCGCGGCCGCGGAACATCGACCGGTAATACGCTTCGGCACTTTTCGCGACCCTGGCATTCTGCTGCGCATAAAACAGTTCGTCCAGCGCGTCACGACCCTCATGCTTAAGATATCCGGCCGTGTCGGACGTTAACGCGACCAGTTGCCTGATGACTTCCTCTTCGCAATCCTTTTTCATGCCGAATGTCGCGGCGTAACCATAATGCTGCGGATCTTCGGCAAGATGGTCAAAACAGCCGTAGCGCGCGCGGGCGCGCCGAGCCGCTTCCGGATCGACCTTTTCCAGGTAGCGGATCACCGCATCCATCGAACTGCGCAGGCTATATAGGTCGAGGCCGAAGAAGCCGACTTTCCATTGGGGCCGGACGATTTTTTCATTATGTTCGCGTAGCCAGTCGACCAGCGCGACCACTTCCGTGTTTCGCCACATCCATTGCGGAAAGCGCTCGAATCCCGCCAGCGCATCAGCCGATGTAAGGTCTTTGCTTGCATGCTGGATATAGCGGCTGACGCGCAATGCATCGGGCCAGTCGGCTTCGACCGCTATGGCGTCAAAACCTTTTTCGGTAATGAGACGTTGACTGATTTCAGCGCGCGCCCGGTAAAATTCTTGCGTGCCATGGGTGGCTTCGCCCAACAGCACGATGGATGCATCGCCAATCTCCTTGAGCAATTGTTCACAATGCTGATTGAGGATGAACGGGTGCGCGTCTTCGCGCAATGCTTCGATAGTGGTGGCGTCCGACATTGATGGTTCCTCCGCATATTTTAATTAGAGGGTCCATCAAAGACCTAGTTCGCATGAAACGCTGTTTTTGAAATGGATCCGGTGGTCGTGTTCATCATGCCGGTTCAACTGCTGTCCTCCGGCAACGGGTACGACACCAGGACTGTGGAGTCCGGGAAAGATCATCGCAGTTTTTCTTCAATTTGATTTCCGATCAGACGCAACCTTGTTCTTAAATTCCTGCCTAACGGTCGAAGTTGTCGAAACCAGACCCGGCATTGAAGGAGGCATCGCATGAGTACACCAGCCGCGACCCAACCGGATTCCCGCACGGCGCACGGCGCGCTAGCCGATGCGGCGCATGATCGCGAAGTGCCCGAGGTAGACCTGCTCAGCGCGTTGGTCATACGCGGGGTGACGCTGAGAAATCGAATTGTCATGTCGCCGATGTGCCAGTATTCCGCGCAGGACGGGTTTGCCAATGACTGGCACCTGGTCCACCTTGGCAGCCGCGCCGCCGGCGGCGTCGGCATGGTGATTGTCGAGGCTACCGCGGTGACATCGGATGGGCGGATCACACCCGGCGACGTCGGCATCTGGAGCGACGATCATATTGAACCGCTGGCCCGCATTGCACGTTTCGTCCATAGCCAGGGCGCTGTTGCTGGAATTCAGCTGGCGCATGCCGGCCGCAAGGCCAGTTGCGACTTGCCATGGAAAGGCGGCGCCCGCCTTAAAACCGCGGAGGAGGGCGGCTGGCCCGTGGTCGCGCCCAGCCCGATTCCATTTCAGGAAGATGAACCCTTACCATTGCCGCTGGACGAAGCGGGTATCGACGGCATCGTGGACGCGTTCGAGGCCGCGGCGCGGCGTGCGTTGCGGGCCGGCTTCAAGGTGCTTGAGATCCACGCGGCGCATGGCTACCTGTTGCATGAATTTCTATCGCCTCTCAGCAATCAGCGGACCGATCAGTATGGCGGCAGCCTGGAAAACCGGATGCGGTTGCTGCTGCGCATCGCCGAGCGGCTGCGCGCGCTCATGCCGCGTGAACTGCCCTTGTTTACACGGGTCTCGGCGACCGACTGGGCCGACGGCGGCTGGGATATCGATCAGTCGGTTGAGCTGGCGCGCCGGCTCAAGAGCCTCGGCGTCGACCTGATCGATGTTTCTTCAGGTGGCACTTTGCCGACTGCGCGCATCCCGGTATCCAAGGGATACCAGGTGCCATTCGCGCGCCGCATACATGACGAGGCCGGGATCAGTACCGGCGCCGTCGGGCTGATCGCCGATCCGCAATACGCCGATGAAATCATTACCGGCGGCGATGCCGATGTTGTACTGGTCGGGCGCGAATTATTGCGCGAACCACACTGGGCGCTGAAAGCGCAGCAGGTGATCGGCGAGGAACAGGTGTGGCCGCTGCAATACGGGTATGCGGTCAAGCGGCGCATGAAATAGGGAACAAAATGTCCATGGTTCAACTACGGAGCCGCAACCCGGCGCCAGTCTTTCGCCACCCGTTTAAAAATTTCCGTCGACGATAATTCGAACAGCACGCGCTCCGTGTTCCAGCTGAATCGCTCGATCGTGATCTGCGCCCGTTCGGCACGGATCAGGTTGAATGAATTCGCTTCGCCCCTGCCGCGCGTCGAGGTGGCGGTCCCGGCCTGTACCACGATGGCGGAGTATTCGCCTATTTTGTATCGCGCGGCACTGTCGCCCGCGTGACTGGCGTGCATATGGCCGGCCAGTAGCAGGTCGGCCCGGCACGCTGCGAACATTTCCATCGCCAGCGGCGCCCTCCCGACCAGGTCGCGCTCGTCATAATGAGACGGCAAGTCGAACGGATGATGGGTCACGATAATCTTGACGACGTCATCGCGGGTCGAGCACAGCAATGTCTTGGCGTGCTGAATCTGCCGGTCGCTGATTCGACCGTCCTTGATCGTCAGAGAGCGCGCGGTATTGATGCCAAGTACGGCAATTTCATCATCGACGTATACCGGCTCAAGATCGTCCGTGATGTAGCGCTGGTATTTCGCAAGCGGCGTGACGAAGCGGCTGAACAGGTTATGCAACGGCACGTCATGGTTGCCCGGCACGACGATCTGCGGCGTCGGCAAGGTATCCAGAAATTGCCTTGCCTGCTTGAATTCACGGGTCCGGGCCCGTTGTGTCAGGTCACCTGACACAACGACCAGATCGGGATGGAAGTTTCTGACCTGGTCAGTCAGGGGCCCGATCAAGGCCTCGTCGATCCGACCAAAATGCAGATCAGACAATTGTACGATCGTACGCATGGGAATTTCCTCTGGTGCCTTTGCAACAAGCCAACAAGTAAAAAACAGTCCTGCAGCAAAATATAATCTTACGCCCGCATGGCGGGATCGGCCGCATCCAGGCAGCATTTCGGATCCCATCCGTAGAGCCATTCGACGGAATCGTAAAACTGGTCCGGCGTCCGCCCGAGCCAAAGACTGTTGCGAACCAGCCGCTCCACACCCGCCGCATGATAGAGCCGCCCCATCTCCCGTACCGACAGTACGACGCGCGCCGTGCGGGCCACCCGAGCCGACTCGTACAGGCGGAAAGCATGCTGCAGATCGAAGTCGCATTCCGCTACCGCTTCCCCGAGTGTAACCGCATCTTCCAGCGCCATGCACGCTCCCTGCGCAAGGTATTGCATCATCGGATGCGCCGCGTCGCCGAGCAGGGTCGCCGGCCCGCTGCCCCAGCACGCGACCGGCTCGCGATCGGCGGTGCTCCAGCGCCGCCATGAGGTAGGCCGGTCCAGCAGCTGACGCGGACGTGCGTGGATTCCTTCGAAATACGACAACACTTCTTCCTTGCTGCCATCCCTGACGCCCCAGGTTTCCGTGTCGCGGCTATGGAAAGTGACGACCAGGTTATATTGCTCGCCGCCGCGCAATGGATAATGCACCAAGTGGCATTGTGGCCCGGCCCACACCACCGGCGCGTTCCAGCGCAGGTCGGCCGGCATGTCCGTCGCCGGGACCACCGCACGGTACACGACATGCCCCGAGACACGCGCATCGTCCCCGATCAGCGTGGCGCGCACCACCGATTTAACGCCATCGCAACCGATCACGGCCGCAGCGTTGAAGCGTCGCCCGTCTTCGGTTGCCACCATTACCCCGCGACCACCGACGCTGACCTCGCGCACCCTCGCCGAAACATGGAACCGGATCAGCGGGTGCTGTTGAACCGCTTGATGAATCGTGGCGTGCAGGTCGGCCCGGTGGCTGACCGCATATGGATTGCCGAAGCGGGCACGGAACGGCGCGCCGACCGGAATCGATGCGACCTCATGGCAATCGACCGCATCCATCATGACCAGCTTGTCGGTGAATACAACCTGGCGGCGAACCTGTTCGCCGATGCCGAGCGCGTCCAGCGCGGCGAAGGCGTTGGGTCCAAGTTGCAGGCCGGCGCCGATCTCGCCCAGGCTTGTGCTCTGTTCCAGGAGATCGACCGGGATCGCAAGCCGGGCCAGCGCCAGAGCGGCCGCCATGCCGCCAATGCCGCCGCCGATGATGAGAACGGCCGGTCTCTCAGGGTGTGTCATTTGTCTCGCCCTTCTCAGCCCTCTGCTCGTTCGAGGCTAATGTTATTTTTTCTGCTGACCGGCGTCCCGCGCCGGCTCGGTCCGAATGGGTGGTTCCCGCGTGATTCGACCTGCAACGGAAACAGTCTTACCTCGATCGCCTGTTTCGTCAACCGAAAGCTCCGAAGCGAGCGCTTATCACGGCGTAGGCCGGCCCGTCCGTCGAATCCGGGCCGTTCTGGTAAAGTAGCCGCTTCCTCACACAATCAACAATACAAAAAATATGGAGCGCATGCATGGCACGTAAGGACGACGCCTGGCGTGAAACAGGGGCGCCGCTTCACCGTCGTCTGATTGCGCGGCACACGTCGCACCTGTCGCCGACCGCAAAGGGTATGTTGTGGACTTCAGCCGCAGGTTTACTATTCTGCGTGTTGAATATGCTGCTCCGAAAAATGGCGATGGAACTGGATCCGTTCCAGGCGCAGTTCCTGCGCTATCTTTTCGGCTTCCTCGTGATGGCGCCGCTGATTTTTCGCAGCGGTTTTGCCGCTTTTCTGCCGACGCGCATCAGCGGCCAGTTTGTGCGCGGCGGCGTGCACGCCATCGGACTCTGCCTATGGTTTTTCGCGCTGCCTAAAATACCGCTTGCCGACATGACGGCGATCGGCTTTACCAGTCCGATTTTCATCATGTTAGGCGCCGCATTTTTTTTCAAGGAAGCGATGCGCTGGGATCGATGGTTTGCCGCATTGCTTGGCTTCGCCGGCGTGGTGATGGTGGTAGCGCCGAAATTGTCCGGCGCGGGCGGCGTGTATAACCTTGTCATGCTCGCCTCGGCGCCGATGTTTGCGGCATCGTTCCTTATCACCAAGGCGCTTACCCGCTACGAAAGCGCGCAAGTCATCGTGCTGTGGCAAGCGCTGACCGTCACTATCTTCAGCCTGCCTATGGCATTACTGCACTGGCAAAATCCGAGTGCCGTCCAATGGTTCACGTTTGTACTCGCCGGCATGCTCGGCAGCGCGGGCCATTACTGCCTGACCCGGTCTTTCGCGGCGGCTGACATCTCGGCCACGCAGTCGGTCAAGTTCCTCGACCTGGTATGGGCCTCCCTGCTGGGCTGGCTAGTCTTCGCGGACCAGATAAGCCAGTCGACCATGATTGGCGGCACAGTGATTTGCGGCGCCACGATCTGGATCGCCAGGAGGGAAGCACGTAACCGGACCGCCGGCATTAAATCATGAAGTGTCGATATCGGGTGGTCGCATGTTGACCGTGATCAAATATCGGCAAGTTTGCGCTATCGACCATCAGTTTATGCGGCTGCAGTTTTGTATAGTAATAATTCCCAATAAAGTATGGAGGCAATATGTCAGACAATCTGTCGGAACGTGGGCCGCAAGACCGCTCCAGGGTAAATGTCAACGAACAATGGGAGTTGGCGTATTGGACAAAAAAATGGGGGGGTGACGCCTGAGCAGTTGCGTGAAGCGGTCAAGGCGGTCGGACCCTCGGCAGATGCGGTCGCCCGTAAGTTAGGAAAGTAACCAAATTAACCGATGCCCATACCGGGCATCGTGCACACCAGTCCCCGCAGGTACGGATGCGCAAGGGGTCCGGCTTTTTTTGCCTGCGCTCAGCCAATCTCCGATCTTATTATTTTCCCTGAAGCGTCAATTTCGATCATTGTAACCAGGCTACGATCGACGTGAAGCTGTTTCTATTTGGATGTTCTTACATAGGTAATCGCGCTATCAATAGTTTTCCAAAACCGGTAGGTTTGATTTCAAATTGTTGACTTTGAAAAGTTAATGCTATGCAACTTCCTGGAAAATGTGCAGAATGCACTGAAGCGTAACGAATTTACGGAATGTAAGCGTGTTCTTTCACTCGGTATTCAAAGCCCGCAGGGTACCTACGCATCCCGGCTAACCGCGCGCTTGAGACATTGGACCAATTCAATTCTCCTTTCGGCTAACGCAGTGTATCTGGGCTAAATGACGACTTTGACTCTTGAACGAAAAATCCTTGCTGGTTTTTTGAGCGCAATGGCCGCCCTGGTGATCCTTGGCGGGCTTACCTGGAATCTAACAGTGCAGAGCCATAAAGCAGCTGCGCATGTTACCCATACCTATCAGGTAATCACAAGTATTAACGACGTTGCGGCACGGCTGTTCGAGGCCGAATCGCATCAGCGTGCCTACCTGCTTACCGGCAGGGGAAACTACCTGGAACAACGTGACAGCGTGGTTCAGTTGCTTGACAGGGAAGTTGATCATATTGCTGCGATGACCCTCGACAATCCTGCTCAGCAAGCTCGCATCGCCAATCTCAAGCAGGAAATAGTCGCGCGCAAGGAGCGATTCCGGTATTTCGTTACTTTGTACCAGACCAAGGGCAGCGAAGGAATCCGAAACGAGTTCGGCAACCCCGTCGCTGGCGTGGGGCCAACGGTATTGGTACGGCTCCGGACAGTGATGGATAGCATTAAAGCTGAAGAAATAAACCTGCTTCAAAAGCGGAAAGACATCGAAAGCAGCCATGTTGATGCCGCGCGTATCGCCTTTATCTCACTGTTCGTTTTGCTCGCCATAGTGCTGCCATTGGTGTATTTGCGGGTTCGCACTGATATTCTTGAACGCAGAAACGCGGAAGAACTAGTGCGACTGGCCGCAATACATGATCGCTCGAATGCGCAGGCGTTGACCCTGTATAACGCTGAAACCAACCGTAACAGCGTATTACAGGGAACCCTGTCTATCCTGGCCGACAATCATTCATTCCCGGCGCTGCTGTTCTATGCCTATGAAGAATGGGGCGGCGCCTTGCGCCTCGACGCCGCGCGTGGCGCGCCGGCCGGCGCACGGACGGTAATCAAGCTGGGTGAGGGCATGGTGGGCGAAGTGGCGCAATCACTGCGCACCGTTGAAATCAATAATGCGGATGAAGCGCTTGCAGCGCTGCCGGTCGATACCGGATTCGGCATGGTCGCGCCGTCGGCTGTGCTGTTTTGTCCGGTAAGCTATCGCGGAACCTTGCTCGGCGTGATGGCGCTGGCATCGATCGGAAAACTCTCCGACCGCGACCGCAGCTTCACCGAACTGGTATGCACCCAACTGGGCGCGGCGCTGCACAATATCAAGCAATTGGAAGATATGCGTTTGCTGGCCGAACAGCTACGGGTGCGCAGCGAAGAAATTACCGCGAAAAACCGCGAGGTGGAAGAAGCCTCGCGCATGAAGAGCGAGTTCCTTGCCAATATGTCGCATGAACTGCGCACGCCGCTCAATGCAATCATCGGTTTTTCCGAAGTCATCAGGGATGGCATGGCCGGCCCGGTCAACGCTGAACAGGAAGAGTATACAAACGATATCCTGTCGAGCGGAAAACATCTTCTGGCATTGATCAACGATATTCTCGACCTCTCGAAAATCGAATCGGGCCACATGACGCTGGACCTTGATCCGGTCCATGCTGCCGAGTTGGCTGAAAGTGGCTTCGTCATCGTCAAGGAGCGCGCGCTGATCAGCCGGGTGGCGCTGACAAGGAAGGTAGAGCCCGGCCTGGACAAGCTATGCGTCGACATTCGAAAGGCCAGGCAAATCATTTACAACCTGTTGTCGAATGCGGTGAAATTCACGCCCGAAGGGGGCGCGGTCGATTTTTCCATACGCCGCGTGGGACGCGCCGAAGTCGAAAGCCATGCCGATGAGCCCGGCATCCGGATGTTCCCGCTACGCGATCCGGACTTCGCGCATTTTATTGAGATCAGCGTGTCGGATACCGGCATCGGCATTGCCCCTGACGATCTGAAACGCCTGTTTGAACCGTTTACGCAGATAGACTCGTCCCTTTCCCGCAAGTATGAAGGCACAGGCCTCGGATTGGCGATGGTTCGGCGGCTGGCCGAACTGCACGGCGGCGGCGCAATGGTACGCAGCGCCGCGGGCGTTGGTTCCTCGTTCACAGTATGGTTGCCGTGGCGCGACCCCTTGATTGAAATCGCGCCGCTGGTCATTGCGCCGGCACCGGCCCGCGCGACATTCGAGGAAGAGACCGGCAGGCGGTCCCTGACCGAGCTTCCTCCACTTGTGCTGCTGGTCGAAGACGAGCCGAACGCGGCGAAGATTTTCCGCATGCAGCTGGAAAAGGATAGTTACCGTGTCGTCCACGCGACAAGCGCAGAGGCGGGCTTGCGCATGGCGGCGGAATTGCAGCCGGATGCGGTCGTGCTCGACATCATCCTGCCCGGCATGGATGGCTGGGAAATGCTCGCCCTGCTCAAGCAGACACCTGCTATCAGCCGTATCCCGGTCGTGATCGTCTCGATTACGAATGACGCGTCGCGCGGCTTCGCATTGGGCGCGTCACAGGTGCTGAGCAAACCCGTCTCGCAGGATGACCTCATGACGGCACTGGCCGCAATCGGTATCAACCTGGCCGGCGGTGAACGGGTGCTGGTGGCGGATGACGATCCAAAGGCCGTGTCGCTGATATCGATACATTTGAAGGCCGCGGGCTTCGTTCCACTCGGTGCATATGGCGGAAAGGAAGCAATCGAACTGGCGATCAGCAAAAAGCCGAGCCTGGTTGTTCTGGATCTGATGATGCCTGAAATATCCGGCTTTGACGTGGTCCAGGCAATGCACTCGACCCCTGACACCGCCGAAATCCCGATCATCATCCTGACAGCGAAAGTGCTGACCGCCAAAGACCGGGCGCGACTGGACGGCAGGGTGCAACGAGTCATGGAAAAGTCAAATTTCGATCCAAAATTATTTGACGGTGAAGTAAAGCGCGCCTTGATGGCGCGATTCCGGAAAGCCAGGATCGAATAATGTGCGCAGCACTTAACCGCCGGTCACTGCACCCGCAAGGCACACCGTAAAGAGGAACCAGAATGGCAACCATACTTGTCGTCGAGGACAATCAGACCAGCCGCAAGCTGGCCACGATGCTGCTCAGGCGCGCCGGTCACGAGGTTTTGCAGGCGGAGGAGGGCGCGGAAGCCATCAGGGTTGCGGGCGATTCCATGCCGGACCTGATCCTGATGGATGTGCAAATGGCGGGAATGGATGGTCTGACCGCCACCGCAATTTTAAAGCGGAACAGGGTTACATCCGCGATTCCGATCATTGCGTTGACCGCCTTCGCCATGCGTGGAGACGAAGAAAAAATCCGCGCCGCAGGCTGTGACGATTACATCGCCAAACCATTTCACTACCCCGATTTTTTATCGCGTGTCGAGAACGCGTTGGCAGGACGTTCGAAACGGCACGCCGGATCAGACGTTCGCATCTCGCCTGCTGCCGAATAACGCCGGCGCACACCGAATGTCGCCATGAAAATTTCAGCCCGTCCGGCATCAGAGACAGTCCCTTCCCGAGGAGGTCCGCCCTGGATGGGGATTGCTTCTCGCGGTGCCCTGGTCGCCTGGCTGGTATTGCTGCTGGCGCTGGCAACGACGATGTACAGCTGGCACTACGCCAGCCAACTGGCAACCCATCATGCGGAGGAACAGGCGGCCAGGGAGCTTGACGACGTACGCAATCGCATTACCTACAGCATGAAGGCTTATGAGCAGGTGCTGCATGCGGCCGCAGCCTTCTTAAGCGCGTCCGGCGAAATCAATCGCCCGCAATGGATTGCTTTTGTCAAAGGATTGTCGCTGGCGCAGAACTTTCCGGGGATCGACAACATCGGCATCGCCCTTGCGGTTCAGGCGGTCGACAGGGAGGCGCATGAAAGCGCCATACAGTCACAAATTTCACCGGACTATGCCATCAAGCCGGGCGGCAAACGTTCGTTCTATGCACCAATCGTCTATTTCGAACCGGTTGATGAAAATACCGGGCGCATCTTTGGGTTCGACATCTTTTCAGAGCCAAAACGGCGTGCGGCGATGGAGCGCGCGCGCGATACGGGCGAAGCGGCGCTGACCGGCAGGGTAAGTTTGCAGAGAAAATTCAATGACGGAGCGCAGTCCGGCTTTCTGATGTTTTTGCCTGCGTTTCGAAACGGCGCCCTGGTAACTACCCCGCAGGAACGGCGCGATGCCCTGATCGGATGGATCATCGCGCCCTTTCGGATGAAGGACTTCATGCTGGCGGTAATGGGAGCGCAACGCGGCCAGCCAGCGGTAAAAATAGTCGATGTCGGCAGAGCGGGGGAGGAGGCGCTCATCTATGGCGACTTGCCGGCAAAAGACACGTCCCCGGCCGCTCCGCTCTGGGGCGGAGCGGAGACACTACAGATCGCCGATCGTCAATGGTCGGTACAGTTTTCGGTTCCGGCGTCGGCGGATCACGGGGCCGACAGCACGCCGCTCGCCATCCTGCTCTGTGGCATAGCCGTCAGTTTCCTGCTGTTTGCAACAGTCATGGCAATGGCGACCGCGCGCGCACGCGCAGTCGCACTGGCTGCTGGCCTGACGCGCGAACTGCGGCTTTCGCATGAAAAGCTGGAGTCGAAAGTAAAGGAGCGGACTGAGGAATTGCAGACCATCCTGTCTGCCAGTCCAATCGCAATCGTGCATATAATCGGACACCAGTTTAACTGGGTTAATCCTGCGGCCGAAGCAATGATGGGTTACCCGGCGTCCGACCTGATCGGACAAAGCGCCCGAATCTTGTTCCCGGCCGAAGAGGCATTTACCGCATTCAGCCGGAAAGTTTTGCCGGCACTGCAATCCGGCGCCGTTGCCTTCGGCCGGCATGAGATAGTGGCCCGAGACGGCAGGCGCCTGATATGCGAAGGCGTCCTCAAGCCGCTTGACCCGGCTGACCGCGCGCGCGGCGCCGTCGCGCTTTTTCAGGACATCACCGAGCGGCATCGCAATGAACAAGCGTTACGCGAGAGCGAACAGTTCAACCGTTTTCTGTTCGAAGCATCGCCGATCGGCCTTGCGTTAAGCCGAGTGGACGGTCGTTTGACGGCCGTCAACCAGGCGTACGCCGGCATACTTGGCTACACGATCGAACAGGCAGTCGGGCTGAGCCACTGGGACGTAACGCCGACCGGATACGGCGGGCTTGAGAAGCTTCAAATGGCAGCGCTCGAAGGCCCCGCTAATTCGGCGTCTTTTGAAACGCAGTTGGTTCATCGGGACGGTCACCTGGTGCCGGTGCGGGTATTCGGTTGCACCATTGATCGCGGCGGCGAGCGCTTTATCTGGGCGGCGGTCGAAGACATCACGGAAGCGAAAACAGCGGAAAAACGGATTGATGAATACATCGAGCTAATTGAAGCGCAGAATGGGCGCCTGCTTGAAAATGACCGGGAAAAAACGGAATTCCTCGACAATATGTCGCACGAGCTGAAGACCCCGCTCAATGCCATTATCGGCTTTTCCGAATTGATGGTTGAAGGAATTCCGCAAGCGCTCGATCCCGAGCAAAAGATCTATTCGGAACAGATTCTTGAAGCGGCGCGGCATTTGCTCGAACTAATCCAAAATATCCTGACTTATACCGGCAGCGGCGCTGGCCATTTCAGTCTGCATCTGGACACGGTGGATGTAGCGCCATTCCTGGCGAGGCGCCTCGAAACCTTTAGGGCGGCCGCGGTGAAAAAGAACATTGCGTTATCCCTGTCCGTGATGCCGGAGTGCACGGTCTTTCATGCGGAACGGGAATACATGCGCACCGTTATCGATAACCTGTTGTGCAACGCGATCAAGTTTACACCGGAAGGTGGGCGTGTTTCGCTGACAGCGGCCATGATCACCGCTGCGGAGTCGCCCGACGATACGACGCTGAGGGAATCACCATGCATGGCGATCAACGGCTGTTGCGTCGAAATTAAAGTTACCGATACCGGCATCGGGATTACGAAGGAAAACCTCGCGCGCCTGTTCCTGCCGTTTGTCCAGATAGACGGCAAGTTCACGCGTATGGCGGGCGGCGCCGGCCTTGGCCTGGCGCTCGTGCGTAGCCTGGTTGAATGTCATGGCGGCACGGTGGATGCCGAAAGCACGGTCGGTCAGGGCAGCACGTTCCGGATACGGCTACCGTGGCGTGATCGGGGGGATGCCGCCGCCGGGTCGTAAGCTCGGACGCAATTCACATTCCGTGCATCTGGTTTTCGGTCTCGTCGTAAATTGCGTCAAACCGATCGGCACAGCGTTTGAATGCCGCAAGTACCGCAGGGTCAAAGTGTCCCGGCTCGGTGCGCCCGTCGCCTTCCGTGATGATTTCGACAGCGCGATCATGTCCGAATGCCGGTTTGTAAGGACGGCGTGATCGCAGCGCATCATACACGTCGCAGATTGCCATGATGCGCGCCGGCAGCGGGATCGCCTCGCCTTTTAATCCGTCCGGATAACCGGTGCCGTCCCATCGCTCATGATGGTGGAGAGCGATTTCAGCCCCCATTTTGATATACGGCGATTCGCTCTGACCCAATATTTTTGCGCCAAGCGCGCTATGGGTGCGCATGACACGGCATTCGGCTTCGTCATGCATGCCTGGCTTGAGGAGAATATGGTCCGGGATGGCGATCTTGCCGATATCATGCATCGGACTTGCATAATAAATACAGTCGGCAAAGGTGCTGTCCAAGCCTAATTCCTCGGCAAGATAGCGACAGTAGTCGCTGATGCGCCGTACATGCGTGCCGGTATCCTCATCCTTGTACTCGGCGGCACGCGTCATCGTAAAGATTGTTTCGATATAACTGTTGAGCAGGGTTGCGGTTCGCTCTTCAACTTTCTGTTCAAGCGTCTGATTGTGGGTCTGAAGGAAATCGCTATATTCTTTCAGGCGCAACAGGTTCCTGATCCGAACCCACAACTCGGCCCGGTCTACAGGTTTGGAAAGAAATTCTTCGGCGCCGGCGTTCAATCCAGCAAGTCTGGCGGACCGGTCGTCCAGTGCCGTGATCATTATGATGGGAATGTTTTTGGTACGTGGATCCGACTTGAGCCTGATCGCAACTTCGCAGCCATTTATGCCTGGCATCATAAAGTCGAGCAGGATCAGATCGATTTCATGCTGTGCGAGTACCGCTATCGCTTCTAAGCCGTCGTTCGCAGTGATGGTTTGATAACCCTCGGGCTTCAGCATGGCTTCGAGAAGCATCCGATTTTTGGGCTCATCGTCAACGATCAGGATCTGTACCTTGCGTGGCGCCCCGCTAGCGGGGTTGCTTAAGGACATATCAACCTCTTTGTTAAACGCAATTGCTTCTTTAAACGATTTAGAAGTAGTGGTCTATCAACAGCCGTTCCATCTTCTCTATTTTACAATTGCGCCGCGATCACGACTGGATACATGCGGAAAATTTTACAAATTAATTATTCTGACGCGAACCAACCGTGCGATTTGATTCAATTGTAAAAATGTTTATAGGTTCCGTCAAGAAACATTAACGTCGAATAACTTATTTGTTCGAGTTAACCGTGCGTGTTATGGCTTAAAGCGCTGATCTCCAAATACCGATTTGACATTGCAAGCCTTGAAAATTGTTTCCTGCAAGACTGAACTTCTGTCTTTTATTAAGGACAAAGCTTCGCACGCAGAATTTCCATATGGAAATGAACTTTTTTAAGATTTTTGAAAGGCTTTCATGTTGCTGTTTTCCATGCCACAAGGCACGAACCGCTTGCGCAATACAGTCGCGTCGATTTTCGCGCTTGCATGTACCGTACCTGCTGTCGAGGCGTCGGCCGCTACGCTATCGGCCGGGCCCGGCAAAGCCTATCCAACGCCGTGTAAAGCCTTCGCCGCTGCCAGTGACGGCGATATCATCGAGATCGCCGGCGGCGTCACCTACACAGGCGATGTCTGCGGTATCCCTGCGAGCAACCTCACTATTCGCGGCGTAAATGGTCGGCCGAAAATCGATGCCGCCGGCAAGAATGCATTGGGCAAGGGAACCTGGGTCGTGATTGGCAATAACGTCGTCATAGAGAACGTCGAAATGTTCGGGGCAAAAGTGCGCGATCGAAACGGTGCGGCGCTGCGGCTCGAGGGTACGAACTTCACACTGCGCGGCAGCTTCTTGCATGACAATGAAAACGGCATCTTGAGTGGAGCTAACGCAGCAAGTAATATTCTGATCGAAACGACGGAATTCGGGCATAACGGCGGGGGAACCGGCCAGACGCATAACCTCTACATTGGCAACGTCGGCAGCCTGACTTTCCGCTACAACTATTCGCACGACGCGGTCGTGGGCCACAACCTGAAGTCACGGGCCCGCGTCAACACCATTGTTTACAACCGTTTTTCGAGCACGCCTCCCGGTCAGACCGGTACGACGGCAAGCGGCCAGTCCAGTTATGAAATCGATTTGCCGAACGCCGGCACGTCGTATGTCATCGGCAACGTGATCGAGCAGCCGGCAGCCAATCAGAATGGGGCCATGCTCGCCTATGGCGAAGAAGGCGCGAGCAACCCGGGTCACGATCTCTATGTCGTCAATAATACGTTCCTGAATAACGACAGCTCGCGCGGTACATTTGTTTTTGTAGGACGATCGGTGGCGACTCCGGTTCTGATGCAGAACAATATCTTTTCCGGTACCGGGACGGTGAGTACCCAGGCGGATGCAGTCGACAAGACCAATTTCCGTTCGCTGACGCCGGGCTTTGTAAATCGCGCCGCTTACGATTTGCATCCGACTGCCAATCCGATGGTGATCAATGCCGGCTCGGGACCGGGCGTATCGGCCGCGGGGGTTTCGTTGAATCCGGTCGCCGAATATAAACATTTAGGTTGGGGGCAGGCTCGTCCTGCTACCGGGCAAATTGATATCGGGGCATATGAGGCGGCAACGGCGATGCCGGAGCCAACTTCGACGCCAACGCCCACACCTGTGCCGTCACCGACGCCGGCACCGAAACCGGTACTGGCACCCGCTCCAGCACCTAAACCGGTACCCGCACCGGCACCTAAACCGGCACCCAAACCAGCGCCCAAACCAGCGCCCAAACCAGCACCAACCCCGGCGCCCAACCCGGCGCCGGCACCAATACCCAAACCGGTCCCATCTCCCGCTCCCGTGCCTGCCACGTCGGTGAAGGTTGACCGGAGTGCGCCGAGGGTCAGGTTCTCAGCGCCGTTCAGCGGCGACCAGGTTGACGGACAAGTCCGTATTGGCGTAACGGCAAGCGATAACCGGGCTGTCGTCAGAATCGTCCTGGAAATAGATGGCAAACAAATCGCAAGCGTTGCCGGGCCCAGCTTTAGCGGTACATGGAATGCCCAGGGCCTGACAGGGTGGCATACCTTGACTGCTACCGCATATGACGCGGCAAACAACCGCGGCGGCACGAGCATTGCGGTCAAGGTCGGGGCATCGCCAAGCGGACGCTAAGACTAGCGGTTTTCCTTCGTTCCGGCCGCGTGCACGGCGAGAATATCGCAAACCGCGCTATTGGCGGGGGTAGGCACCCCCTTTACGCGGCCGAGCTGGACCACGCCGCCGCTCAACCAGTTCACTTCAAGCGGGTTATTGCGGTCGAGATCATGGTGCATTGAAGATGTCATGGTTTCGGGAAGGGACTCCGCGAACGCGAGCCGGTCGTCGGCAAAATCTTCCGGCAGGTCGACCCCATGAGCCCGGCCTACCGCGACGACCTCGCGCATCAACTGCAGCAGGAACGCACGGCTTTGCGGGTTGCGGCGTATCGGCCCGAGCGGCACGCGCATCGTCGTGGTGGCGCCGGACAAGCCGACCAGGAATACATATTTTTCCCAGATTGACTTGCGCACATCGGCGCTCAATTCGGCGTTGACTCCGGCGCGGAGCAACGCTTCATGCAAAAAGCGCGCGCGCGCCGACTCGCGACCATTATATTCGCCGAGCACGATGCGCTGCATGGTGCCGGTCTGTCCGATCACGCCTGGCCTTGTCACCGTGGTAGCCAAGTATCCCACGCCGCCCATCACGGCGGTGTCGCCGAAGACACTGCGCAGAATGTCATCCTTGATCACACCGTTCTGCAATGAGAGTATCCCGGTATCCGGACCGATCAGCGGCAGGATCGAACGCGCCGCCGCCTCGGTATCCCATAGCTTGACCGAGAAGATAACGAGATCGACCGCTCCAAGCGTCGCGGGATCATCGGTGACCTGCACCTTCGGCAGGACAATGTCGCCCTGCGCTTTATTTTCGATCAACAGCCCATGATCGCGCATCGCCGCATAATGCGCGCCACGCGCGATAAAGTGCACATCGTATCCTGCCTGTGCAAGCCTGCCGCCAAAAAAACCACCTACGCCGCCGGACCCCATCATCGCTATCTTCATCGTGCATTCTCCAGGTTTTTATCAGTCATTTTATCGCGTCGCCAAATCTATATCGTGCTCGCCCTAAAACGAATCAAGGCCAGCAAAGAATACCAAAGTCCGGCGAATAAAGGGCGTCGGCCCGCAACAAGGACTTGAAAGCAAGTTTGGGCGCAAGCCTGCCAGGCTCGGGGAGCGGCTTAGTGCGACATCAGGAGCGGCACCGCGGTGGATTTCAGCACAGCGCGGGTGGCGCCGCCCAGGATCAATTCCCGAAATCGTGTATGGCCGTAACAGCCCATCACCAGCAAGGTCACCCCGGTGCTTTTCGCGAGCGACAGCAGGGCGTCGCCGACACTGCCGTCGGCGGAACGGATGATGATATCCACGTCGATTTGATGGCGCGCCAGATAAATCTTGAGGTCGCTGCCGGGCGGCATGCCATAGACCTCTTCCGGCTTGGCTTCCGGATTGAATATTACCGCCTCGACCATCTTCGCGCGACGCAGCAGCGGGATTGCATTCCGGACCGCGCGCCCGGCTTCGCGGCTGGCATTCCAGGCGATCAGTATTCTTTCACAAACTTGCGTGTTGATACCGGCAAACGGAATGAGCAGCACAGGCGCACCGCAATGCAATGCCACGTATTCGGGGAAGTCGGAATTGACGATTTCGGCTTCTTCATCCGGGTCCGGTGTTCCGAGAACCACCAGATCGCAATAGCGCCCTTGCAAGCTGATAGCTTGACCGGCTTCCCCATCGATCAGCCGCTTTTCGACAACCTTCACACCGGCCATCGCCGCGATATTCTCAGCCTGTTTCAACGCACTGTCGGCCCGCTCCCGTAACACTTCAAGCCGCGATGCAAAACCCGGAACGTCCGCGGTGACGGTGAGCGTGTCATAAATAATTTTGGTTACTCCGCTTAGTCCGGCAGCAATCAGGCGGGCGTTCTCCGTCGCCGCAATTGCGGCAGCCACGTCAACTCGCGGGCCAAGATGCCGCGAATCATTGACTTGCACCAGGATAGTCTTGTAGGCCATCGCCATACTCCTGCCCATGAATAATTCAGGGTAGGCAAACCGGCTATGTTTGTCCAGCTGGGCGGGTGAAGCGATATAACGCAACAGATCGTAACAATTACCGCGGCCGGCCGTAATCTTTACCGCGCAATCCGCGTCAGGCAGGGACCCAGCGAAGCGCGTTCGTACTTGATACAACTCGCCGTCGTGTGGGTTGTGGGACAGGACGATGATGCTGGCACGCCGATTGCGCTGCACCGGACAGGCTGCCTGCGACACCCGCCCGTTCAGGATCAGCTTGGTGCGCTGAGACGAATGCACTGTACCGATGGTTAATTTTATCTATGGAGAACAACCATGGCGTTAAGGAAATTAGAGAAACAACAGTGGCATGCGTACTTCGACGGCGTCTCAAAAACTCTCGGAGGGAAGCAGGCTGAGGTAGAGGTCGACTCGCTTCAGATCGGCGCCCAGATCGAGGCCGAATGGCTGCCGCTTCTGGGGATAGTCTACGACCATAAAAGCGATATTATCGAAGTTCTGCTGGAAGGGCTGGACCATTTGATCCAAAAGCCCCAGGACGTGTATGTCGATCAGGAAGGCCTCGCGCTCACCAGTATGGAAGTGGTTGACGCCGATGACGTCCGCCAGATTATTCGTCTGCGTGATCCTTTGATGCTGCCGCCGCCGTAGGGGCATGAACGTCTGGTAATGTTTTCCGTTTGTTGCTAAATTCTCAGGGATGGCGTGCAAATCGTCAAATCACGCGATGGCAAATTCAAGGCTGAAAAAATTGGTAATCAGGCGTCGGGCTGCAAGTTTTCAAAAGTGCAGATCGGCATGACCATGGGCGAAGTGTCGGCGCTCATCGGCGCGCCGGATGATATGGCGCGCCATGAAACGGGCAAGCGCTGGATTCCGTTTTACGCGGGAATGCCGCGCAGCGAATTAATGTTCTGTATAAAGGCGAAGGCTGCCTGAGTTACACGGGCGGTAATGTCTTTGGCGGCGGCGGGAATGAACTGATCCGTATCCTTGTCAATCCCAGGGGTGGATGCCTCGACAATCAAGACCGCCGGGTCCTTGAGAAAAAAAGGGCGCCGATGCGCCCTTTGCATTACTTCTATTACTTCTATTACTTCTGACGGATCAGCCATGACCGGGCCGGTCCCTGAGCATCATGCAGATGGGACCGGGGCCGGATTACAGCGAATCAGCTTGCTTCTTGCCACGCGTACGTAACGACAGCATTCCAAGAAGCCCAACGCCAAGCAACGCCAGCGGTGCCGGTTCCGGTACAGGTTGCGGTTGCGCGATCTCCAGTCTTTCCTGTGCGCCGGAAAGAAGGCTGAACTGGTAGATGCCGCTGGTTAGCGAGACCGTGTGCGAGTAGGCGGTCGGCGCGCTGATGAACGAGCCGTTGCCGCTGCCGGCGGAAGAACTGGTGCTGGCATTCAGTTCCGCCGGCGCAAAAATATCGAAGAAACCGCCGGCCCCCGTCACGGTAAAGCTGGCATTCACCTGGGCGCTGGCGCCATCGCCAAGGTCGGTCGTCGTTGCGCTCAATACGGCATCCGCTATCGTGCTCAGGGTAAAGTCGGTCGGTGTCGTGACGATGAGATTGATGGTAAAACCGGTGCTCGTTCCTGCCGCGGAAGCGGCTGTCCCTGAGGGCGACAGGTGGCCCTCAGCAACGATACTGGCGGCGCCAGGTGGAACGCCGGTCAGGAGATTGCCCGTAATGGACGAATCGCCGCGGGTGCCGAACGCTGCGAGCAGTGCCGGAGTGAAGGTATTCTCGCCGGGGAAGGGGCCTGGGCCGGCAGTGGACTGGCGCACGTCCGAACCGGTCGTCAAGGTGCCGCCGGCCGAGGCGGCATCGGGCGTCGTAGCCGCGAAATTCGCGGAACTGCTGGTAGTCACCGTTGCGCCGCTGATGGTCACGCCGGGAGCCGAAAGCCCGGTGAGAGTCAGTTCAGTGAAATTGATATTTGCATAAGCGTAAGGAATGGCTTGCGCAGCGCCGGATACGCCGACCACCAGCGTTGTCAGCGCGGCATGCAGAAGCAGTTTTAAACGTGACGCCTTCATGGAAGCTCCAATGTGAGTGATTGTTTTTATCGATACCCATACCTGCAATCCATGAACAGCAAGCGGCGTGCCACTTTTATACTTATAGTTAAATCAATGGCTTGGAGTGTTGGTTGTTTTGGCGGAAACAGAAGCCTGTAAGGATTCCCGACATTTCCTCCGGCTGCCGGCTTTTCCACCGTGAACCGTAACAATTTCCGTAACAAATCAGAGCCGCCAAAATGAAACCCGCAGGAATGAAAAGGCCGCTCACGGTTGGTTTTTCGCAGACATTGCCGCCTTTCCGGTTCCAGTGCGGAGCCAATCCGTTCAGTCGAATGCCATTTGAAAAAACCGTTGCAGCAAAGGGCTGTAAAGTGCGGCGACATGTGCATGTGGACGGGTCGTTCCCGGCCGAAGACTCAAGGCTCAAGATTCAGGGCGACGGTCGGGTTGCCGAGTTTTGAGTGGCGTCAATATCCGATTTCCCACGCGTCATACGCTAGATGTCAATTCAGTCGAACGTGCAAAGGAGCCGGAGTGATCGCGCTGTCGATCACTCCACGCGAAGATGATCAAGGCGAACAAGGAAACAGGCAGTCGGTCCGGCGAAGCCGCGCTCGACTGCCTGATCATAGGCGCCGGTCCGGCCGGCCTCACCGCAGCGGTTTATCTTGCCCGGTACCGGCGGCGGGTACTGGTCGTCGACAGCAATGACAGCCGCGCCTCGCTGATTCCACTTTCGCATAATTTTCCCGGCTTTCCGTACGGTGTGAACGGCAATGGCCTGCTGCAGCGCCTGAAGGAGCAACTCACGCCGTACCGGGTTGAAGTTATCAACGATACCGTCATTGATCTTGAACGCCGGGAAAATCTATTTGTCGCGCGAGCGGAAGCGCAAACATTGAGTTGCAAAAATGTGCTGCTCGCAACCGGTATTGCTGATGAAGGCACAAAGTCGGGGGTATGGAATGACGGCATCCGGAGCGGTGCGATCCGCCTGTGCGCGGTTTGTGACGCTTATGAAGTGATCGATCGAAAAGTCGCCGTCGTTACGCGGGGCCGCGCCGCTGTCAACCACGCGTTATTCATGCGCACCTATACCGCCGACCTGACCCTGATCCATGCGGATCCGTCTGCCCCGATCAGCGATGCGGACAGCGCGGCGCTTGCCGACGCCGGCATCGAACTGATCGAAGATCCATCCCCGGCAATTCATGCCGGCAAGGATGGGCATGCGGTGGTTAGCACCCAGCGTGGCGAGTACCGGTTCGAGGTGGTTTACCCGATGTTTGGTTGCATGCCGCGATCCGGACTGGCGGTCCGGCTAGGCGCGCAATGCGATGACGATGGAAATTTGATTGTCGACCAACACCAGGGCACATCGATTCCGGGACTGTATGCGGCGGGCGACGTGGTGAGCGGACTCAATCAGATCAGTGTTGCGGCCGGACAGGCTGCGATTGCGGCAAAAGCTATCCATAACAGGACTGAACACCGGTTCGCCTGATCCGGAGCGCAATCCGCTCCAGGAGCCTGCGCCATTCAGGTTTATTTCCTGGAATCGGAAGCTCCCGCCTCGAAGAGCTTTTGCTCCTGGATCAATTCGGCTATTTTTTCCACGGCCATTCGCAAAGGCGCTGCGTATTTTTGCACTGCCTGGTCGGTTGTGAGGGCACGCGTCAGGTACACCACGTTAAGAGTGGCCAACACCTTCTTCCTGTAAATCACCGGCATCGCGATCGCACCGATTTTCTTTTCCGAGTCCCAGTCGCCGTTATTGGAACCGAAGCCGTCCTGGCGGACCCGCTTAACCAGGTTCCCGATATAGCGGGTATCACCGGCGAGGCGCGCCTGCTCATCGTCATTGGCGCGCAGCACGTGCAGGATATCTTCGCGCTCCTCTTCCGCGCAATGGGCAAAGTAAGCGCGTCCCGCCGCGGTCAATAGCATCGGCAAACGTCGGCCCACCATGGAACGATGAAACGAGAGCGGACTGAAGCGGTGCGTCGTTTCACGGATTTGCATCGCGTCGCCGCTCGGGGTGCTCAGGTCGGAAGGCCACACCACTTTCTGCAGCAGTTCGCCCATGACCGGCGCGGCGATGGTGGAAATCCATTCCGAGTCGGTGAACCCCTCGCTCAGTTCACGGACTTTGAGGGTTAGCCGATAGCTATCGTCCGATTCGCTGCGCCTGACATACCCTTCGTTGATAAGCGTTTCAAGCAGACGGCGCACGGTAGTGCGGTGCAGTCCCGTAAGCTTGCCTAGTTCATTGCTGGTGGCGCGGCCTTTTTCCACGGTATTCAATGCGCGTAACAGTTCCAGTCCGCGAATCAGGCCGCGTACGGACTTGTATTGTGCGCCGCTTTCAATGTCAGGCATGGAGTCATCCGATGGGGTCAACCCCGCTATGATACGGCGCGTGGTGCACTTAGTGCACACAAATGGAATAATTTTGTCGCCCGCGCCGCTTGTGCTTAATCTCTGGTCCACAACGCATTTTCGATCAGAAAAAATACACGCTTATATGGATATGCAAAACCACCTCCTCGAATCGGAAACGCATGCCGACGTTGTCATCGTCGGTGCCGGACCGGTTGGCCTCCTGACCGCAAATTACCTTGGTGCGGAAGGCATCAAGGTCGTGGTTCTCGAAAGTTTCGATGAACTGATCGATTATCCCCGCGGGGTCGGAATGGATGATGAATGCCTGCGTTCTTTCCAGGCGGTCGGACTGGCCGAAGCCGTGCTGCCGCACACGACGCCGAACCAGTGGATGCGCTTTATCACCGGCAAGGGCCGCTGCTTCGCATCGATTGAGCCGCGTACCGACGACTTCGGCTGGCCGCGTCGCAATGCGTTCATCCAGCCGCTGGCGGACCAGGTGCTGTTCGAGGGTCTGGCGCGCTATCCGAATGTGGCGGTCAAGTTCTCGCATACGCTGGAAAGCTTCGTGCAGGATGACGGCGGCGTGACGCTGCAGGTGACGGACGGCGCCGGAAAAACGCTGCGTATTCGCTCGCAGTACGTGATCGGCTGCGACGGCGGCCGCAGTACGGTCCGTAAAACCCTGAATATTCCCTTCGAAGGGGAAACAGATTCGAATCGCTGGATCGTCATCGACCTCAGGAACGATCCTCTCGGCACTCCGAATGCCTATATGCATTGCGACCCGTCGCGGCCCTACGTGTCGATCGCGCTCCCGCACGGTATCCGGCGCTTCGAATTCATGCTGTTCGAGGGCGAGGCGCAAGGCGACGTGGTGTCGCCGGAAACCCTGCGCGTCATGCTCGCCAAGGTGATTCCCCATCCGGAACGGGTGGACATGATCCGGGCCCGGGTATACACCCACAACGCCCGCCTGGCGGGGCGATTCAGGGAGAGGCGGGTGTTGCTGGCCGGCGATGCGGCGCACATCATGCCGGTATGGCAAGGGCAGGGATATAACAGCGGAATGCGCGACGCCACCAATCTTGCGTGGAAAATGGCGCTGGTGGTGCGCGGCCTGGCGGATGCCAGACTGCTCGACACCTATGGAGAAGAACGGCGCGAGCATGCCGCCGCCATGATCAGCCTGTCACTAACCGCCGGCAAGATTTTTTCGCCGACCAATCCGGCCGTTGTCGCATTGCGTGACGGCCTGACCTGGTTATTGAATTACATCCCGCCGGTGAAACGCTATTTTGTCGAGATGCGGTTCAAGCCGATGCCGCGCTACCGGACGGGCGCGCTGGTATACGCCGATGGGGTCGATGCAAGTTCGCCGGTGGGCCGCATGTTTATCCAGCCGCAAGTCACGACCGCGGACGGCAGGACAGTAAAACTGGACGACGTGCTTGGCTCGTCATTCTCGATCATTTGCTGGGGCATCGATCCGGTTTACTGGATGTCGGATGCGACGCGGGATTTCTGGAACAACCTCGGCGCAAAAATCATTTCGGTCCGCCCCACGACGCAATTGGCGTATGAAGTGGAGCGTCATTCGCCCGATCTGACCCTGATTGCCGATGCCCAGGGGCGGTTGAAGGAATGGTTCGGCAGCCACCCGTCATCGGTGGTTTTTCTGCGTCCCGACCGCTTCGTTGCCGCGATGTGCAAACCGCAGCAGGTCGATGCCACTACGGCAGCGCTGGCCGCCGTATTGCATGCCAAAAAAGGAATCGAACATGAAAGCAGCAAAGTTGCAATGCCCGTCCCACACCGCTAAGGGGGCTAATTGACCTGGACAGCACAATTGAAAACGCTGCTGGAAAGGCGAGCGCCGGCAGGCGCGCAGATCAGCGCATGCCGCGGAACTTCTTGAAAGCCCCGCTGCTCGAAACGGTCAGCGGCGCCTGAATCTAAACCGGTGATGCGACAGCGTGACGCATCTCTTGATCTGGCGAAACGGTGCAGCCGCAAAGCCGGCCCGGGCCGCCGTCGACGACATCGACCTGTTCCATGGCAAAACAACGCGGAACACCAATGATGACAACTGCATCATTTCCTTATCCCGTCAGACCGGACGCCGCCGGATCGGATGATCTGGCCCTGTTCGCGCTCGGCGGCAGCCGCGAGTTCGGCGAACAGGTGGCGCAAGGGATGGGAATTCCCCTCAGCCGCCATGAAGAGCAGGAATTCGAAGATGGCGAGCACATGGCGCGGCCGCTGGTCAGCGTGCGCGGCAAGGATGTCTTCGTTATTCATTCCCTGTACGCCGACCGGCGCCAAAGCGGCAATGACAAACTTTGTCGCCTGCTGTTTTTTATCGGCGCGCTCAAAGATGCCGCCGCCGCACGGGTCACCGCGGTGACGCCCTATCTCGCCTATGCGCGCATCGACCGGAAAACCCGGCCGCGGGATCCCGTCACGTCCCGCTATGTCGCCGCGCTGTTCGAGTCGGTAGGCGCCGACGCCATCGTGGCGATGGATGTCCATAATCTGGCGGCGTATCAAAATGCCTTCCGCTGCCGCACCGAACACCTTGAAGCCAACCCGCTGTTCATCAGGCATTTCAGCGCTGCGCTGGGGCCGGACGAAGAGGTCGTTGTCGTGTCGCCGGACGCGGGAGGAATCAAGCGCGCCGACCGCTTCAGGAAATCATTGGAAAAAGCGCTTGGAAAACCGGTAGGCGCCGCATTCGCGGAAAAATACCGCAGCGGCGGCGTGGTCAGCGGCGACATGCTGGTGGGCGAGGTTGGAGGAAAGCAGGCGATCATTGTCGACGACATGATCAGCACCGGCACAACGATTGCGCGCACCGCAGCGGCCTGCCACGCTCGTGGCGCCGTCACCATCATCGCGGCGGTGTCGCACGGATTGTTCGTTGGCGATGCGAACAGCATATTATCGGACGATGCATTGCAGCACATTGTCGTTACCGATACGGTGCCTTCGGCCGGCCGGCTCGAAGAGCGATTGAAGGCGAAGCTGACTGTATTGTCCGGCACCGCGCTTTTTGCGTCCGCCATCCATGAAATCCATGCCGGCGGTTCGGTTAGCCGACTCCTTGAATCATGATGCGTCTGGCCGAACCGGCACCGGCGGCGCCCGCCATCCGTGTCATGCTTGGCGGCGATGTCATGCTCGGACGGCTCGTCGGGAGCGCCATTTCGAAATTCGGGCCGGATTATCCGCTCGGACCGATTGCCAGCCTTATGCGGCAGGCGGATATTACGATCGTCAATCTCGAATGCGCGATCACGTCCTCACGCGGACTGTGGCATGGCGCGCCGAAAGCCTTTTATTTTAGGGCGCCGCCCGAGGCGGTCGGAACGCTGGTGGGCGCAGGGATCGATCTGGTCAGCCTGGCCAATAACCATGTTCTCGATTACGGCTTCACGGGCTTGCTGGATACGCTCCATACTCTGCGTGATAGTGGCCTGCTTTACGCCGGAGCCGGCCCTGATATCGATGAAGCATTGCGTCCCGCGATAGCCGAGGCGGGCGGAGTCAGGTTAGGGATGGCCGCATTTTGCGATCATCAACAGGATTTTGCGGCACAAAAAAATAGCCCCGGGATGGCATGGCTCGACCTTGATGACGATACGGCAACGCTGGGCGCGTGGCGCAACGCGTTAAAAACCTTACGTCAGGATCGGGTCGACTGGCCTGTCCTGTCCTTGCATTGGGGGCCGAACATGGCGTTGCGGCCGTCCGAGAAATTCAGGCGGCTTGCCCACGCCGCAATCGATATGGGATGGAAAATAGTGTTCGGCCACAGCGCCCATGTTTTTCAGGGCATCGAGATCTATCGCGGCTGCCCGATTATTTATGCCGCCGGAGACCTGGTGGATGACTATCTTGTCGATCCGTATTTCAAGAACGATCACCAGTTATTGATTGAGCTGGAACTCGCGAAGCATGGCCTGGCGGCCATCGAACTTCACCCTGTGTTCATCGGCCGTTGCCAGACCGGACATGCCACTGCTGGGCAGGCCGCGAACATTGCGAAGCGCATGGCCTTGCTGTGTGCCGAGATGGAGAGCGTTGTCCGACAGGATGCCGGGCAAATCCGGATAGATTGTCCGGCCGCTACGCACCCATGTAATAGCCCGTCCGAACCGTAAAGATAAAGCGTCAAACTCGATGCTCATCGCATACGGTCCGGGATCTGCGGCCGCCCGAAAGATAATTCTAAAAGGCAATCTTCATGCCCCAATGTAAAATACTTTAATTCAGGTATGTATTAAATTCGGTTTCAGTAATGAAAAAAATTGACATGGAATCGGGCCGTTTATCCTATGATTCAATTTTGAATCATTTTCTGACGGTGCACTCCGTGCACATCTTTGCAATAATTTTGTTTCCCATTCGACAGGTTGTTAGACTCGGCCAATATAACGATTTGGAGACTGCATCATGGCCGACGCGGCTATACCCGCCGTTATCGGGCAATCGATGTCCCGCCCATTTCCTGCCCGGCCGGAAATCAACGCGTGCCGCGACGCGATAAGATTGCAGCCCGCAGCAGGCAGTCACCATTTGGCGCACACATGCTGCATGGCTAAACCAAAATCACATTAAAAGGGATAAATGGATTTACAGATTGGTATCGTCCTTGCGCAGGACGGCATAACTTCGGGGGCAATCTATGCATTGCTGGCGCTCGCGCTGGTTCTTGTGTTTTCCGTCACCCGCGTAATCTTTATTCCGCAAGGGGAGTTCGTCGCTTTCGGCGCCCTGACGCTCGCCGCACTGCAAAGCCAGCGTGTTCCTCTTACCACGGTGCTTCTGATTGCATTGGGCGTGCTGACCTTCATTGCGGAACTGGTGACCACCCTGCGCAATGCTGAATTGCGACGCAGTGCGGGCAAACTGCTGATGGTCCATGCCGGCAAATATCTTCTGTTTCCGATTGCCGTCCACTTCCTGGCGCAGAGCCTCGCCGCACAACCAATCCCGATGCTGGCGCAGGTGGCGCTGGCGCTGCTGATCGTGATTCCAATGGGGCCGATGCTGTACCGCCTGGCATACCAGCCGCTGGCCGAAGCAACCACGCTGGTGCTGCTGATCGTTTCGGTCGGCCTGCATTTTGCGCTGGTGGGCCTGGGTCTCGTGATGTTCGGAGCGGAAGGATCGCGCACCGCGTCATTCTCCGACGCCAGCTTTGATGTCGGCGTTACGCAAATTTCGGGGCAGAGCTTGTGGGTAGTGGGCGTTTCGGCGGCCCTGATCGCCGCGCTCTACTTCTATTTCGAACGCACGATCTCCGGCAAGGCGCTGCGCGCCACCGCGGTAAACCGTCTCGGCGCGCGCCTGGTGGGCATCGGCACGGCCCAGGCCGGCAAGCTGGCCTTTACCGTGGCGGCGGCCATGGGTGCACTGTGCGGCGTCCTGATGGCGCCGCTGACCACGGTGTACTACGAGACCGGTTTTCTGATCGGTTTGAAAGGCTTCGTCGGCGCGATTGTAGGCGGACTGGTCAGTTATCCCGTTGCCGCCGCGGGCGCGATCCTGGTCGGCTTGCTGGAATCCTATTCGTCATTTTTTGCCAGCGCCTTCAAGGAAGTCATCGTGTTTACGCTGATTATCCCGGTGCTGCTGTGGCGATCGCTCACCAGCAAGCATGTCGACGAAGAGGAATAAGGGTCAGGGCATCAAGATGAAAAGGAATCATATTTTATTGCTGGGTTTTGTCGCCTTGATCGCGCTGTTGCCGATCATGCCGACCCCGGAGTTCTGGATTACGCTGCTGAATTACATCGGGCTCTACAGCCTGGTGGCGATCGGCCTTGTGCTGCTGACCGGGGTAGGCGGCATGACCTCGTTCGGCCAGGCCGCCTTCGTCGGCATCGGCGCCTACAGCACCGCATATCTGACGACGCAATTCGCCCTGTCCCCGTGGCTCGGCCTATTGGTCGGGCTGGCGCTCACCGTGCTGTCCGCCTATGTCATCGGCCTGATCACCATGCGCATGTCGGGCCATTACCTCCCGCTGGCGACGATGGCTTGGGGCCTGTCGCTATACTACATGTTCGGCAACCTTGACTTCCTTGGCAAATATGACGGCCTGAACAGCATCCCGTCCGTGAACCTGCTTGGAAAAAATCTCAACACCGGGCGCGAAATCTATTACCTGATCTGGGCCTTCGTTTTGCTGGCGGTATTCGCCACGCAAAACCTGCTCAATTCGCGTCCCGGCCGCGCCATCCGCGCATTGAAAGGCGGCGGCATCATGGCGGAAGCAATGGGTGTGAATACCGCATGGATGAAAGTGGTGATCTTCGTGGTTGCCGCGATCTTTGCGTCGATCTCGGGCTGGCTCTATGCGCACCTGCAGCACTCGGTCAATCCGACCCCGTTCGGCCTCAACTACGGCATTGAATACCTGTTCATGGCGGTGATCGGCGGGGTCGGCCATGTGTGGGGTGCCGTCCTTGGCGCCGGCCTGCTGACCGTCCTCAAAGACGTGCTGCAAGGCGTACTGCCGAAACTTCTGGGTGCGACCGGCAATTTCGAAATCATCGTGTTCGGCGTGATGATGATATTGCTGCTGCAATATTCGCGCGAAGGCTTGTGGCCGTTCGTCAGGAAATTATTCCCCAGCGGGCCGCCGGTGCGCGCGCCGGAATCGGCGGCGGCGCTGCCGGTGCGCCAAAAGCCGCAGCCTGGCGAACTGATTCTCGACGTGCAGGCGGTGCGCAAGGAATTCGGCGGCCTGGTTGCCGTAAATGACGTCAGCTTCCAGGTGCGGGCCGGTGAAATCGTTGGATTGATCGGCCCCAACGGCGCCGGCAAATCGACCACATTCAACCTCGTCACGGGCGTGCTGCCGCTCACGCGCGGCACGGTGAAATACCGTGGCGCGGCAATTTCCAATTTGCCGTCGCGCGAGATCGCCAGGCGTGGCATCGGCCGCACGTTCCAGCATGTGCAAATGCTGCCGACCATGACTGTCCTGGAAAACGTCGCGATCGGCGCCCACCTGCGCGGCGACTTCCGCCCGCAAGGCGGCGTTTCCGCGAGCGTGCTGCGCCTGAATCGCGCGGAAGAGCAGAAGCTGTTGTTCGAAGCTGCAAAGCAGTTGAAACGTGTCGGGCTTGCCGATTGCATGTACATGGACGCCGGCAGTCTGGCCCTCGGCCAGCAGCGAATTCTCGAAATCGCGCGTGCGCTTTGCTGCGACCCGGCGCTGCTCCTGCTCGATGAACCGGCCGCCGGATTACGCTACCAGGAAAAGCAGGCGCTGGCGGACTTGTTGCGCAAACTGAAAGCGGAAGGGATGAGCATTCTGCTGGTTGAACACGACATGGACTTTGTCATGAACCTGACCGATCGCGTGGTCGTGATGGAGTTCGGCACCTGGATCGCGGAAGGGCTGCCGGCGGAGGTACAGAACAATCCGAAGGTGCTTGAAGCCTATCTCGGTGGCGTGGAATAAGGAAGCGGCATGTCGTTAATTCTGGAAGTAAAAGATCTCCACGTCCGTTACGGCAAGGTGGAAGCGGTGCACGGTGCGAGCTTGAAGGTCGAGGCCGGCAAGATTGTTACGGTGATCGGCCCGAACGGCGCCGGCAAGTCGACCATGCTGAATGCCATCATGGGTGCGCTGCCGGTAACTGGTTCGGCTGATGGGCGCGTGGTATACCTCGGCCGCGACCTGGGTGGCGTGCCGGTCGAGGGCCGGGTCGCGCGCGGCATGTGCCTGGTGCCTGAAAAGCGCGAGCTGTTCGCCAGCATGAGCGTGGAAGACAACCTGCTGCTCGGCGCATATCGCCGGAAGAAGGCGGGCGAGAAAAACTTCCTTGACCAGATGGACGTGGTGTACAGCCTGTTCGGGCGCCTGAAGGAGAGGGCGAAGCAGCAGGCGGGCACACTATCGGGCGGCGAGCGGCAAATGCTGGCGGTCGGCCGGGCGCTAATGGCCAAGCCGCAGCTGTTGATGCTGGATGAACCCAGTCTTGGCCTCGCCCCGCTGATTACAAAAGAGATTTTTCACATCATCAGCGATTTGAGAAAAACCGGCGTGGCGACCCTGCTGATCGAGCAGAATGCGCGCGCGGCCCTGCAAGTGGCAGATTATGCCTACGTGATCGAGACCGGCGATATCCAAATCGAAGGACCGGCTGCCGAGCTCGCCAATAACCCGAAGGTCATCGAGACCTATTTGGGACTGGCCAAAAAAACCGGCTAGGCAGGAGGCGCAGTCTGACTGCGTAAAAAAGAATAACCGTAACCCTTAATTTCACAACCTCTGGAGGAGAAGACAAATGAAGCAACTACGCCTTGGAGTGCTGGCAACCGCACTGGCAACCGCTTTCCTGGCCAATACGGCCTGGGCCGATATCAAGGTAGGCGTCATTTTGCCGACCACCGGCCCCGCCGCGGCTTACGGTATCCAGGAAAAAAATGCGATTTCACTCGGACCGACCACGGTCGGAGGGCAAAAGGTCGAGTACATCATGCTGGATGACCGCACCGATCCGACGGAAGCGGTCAAGAACGCCAAGAAGCTGACCGATGAAGAAAAAGTGGATATCGTCATCGGGGCCGGCACGACCCCGACCGGCCTTGCCATCATCGATCCGCTCGTCGAGAGCAAGACGCCGCTGATTACGCTGGCGCCGTCGAAGGACATGGTCAGTCCCATGAACGACAAGCGCCGCTGGATCTTCAAGACCACGACCAACGACGACCTCGAGTGCGAAGTCCTGTTCAAGGGCATGAAAGAGCGAGGCGTCAAGCGTATCGGCTTCATCGGCTACTCCGATTCCTACGGCACCCAATGGGCGGCTATTGCGAAGGAAGCCGCGAAACGTCACGGGATCGAGGTCACGTCCGATCAATACTACGCCAGAGCCGACACCAACGTCTCGGGTCAAGTGCTGCGTATCCTGACCACCAAGCCCGACGCCATCCTGGTCGTAGGTACCGGCGCAGGCGCTGCGACGCCCCTGATCGAACTGAAGAACCGGAATTTCCAGGGTGGTCTCTACTTTACCCTGGGTGCCGTATCGCCGGACTTCGTGCGGATCGCGGGCGCCACCGGGTCCGAAGGGGTTTACGTGCCGTTTGCGGCCGTGATGGGAGTCGACCAGGTGCCGAAGAATTATCCGGCCAGGGATTCGGCTGCCAGCTTTGTTTCCGCATACGAAGCCAAGTTCGGCAAA
>JAQGMO010000195.1 GCA_028292315.1 Herminiimonas sp.
ACGCCGAAGGTGGCGGCGGTGATGCGGGTGGTGCTGTTAGCGTAAGGGTAGGACAGCGCGCCCGGATTCGCCTTCGCATATTGCACCAGTTCGGGGACCGAATTTACCTGCAACGAGGGATTCACCACCAGCGCGTGCGGCACGCCGCCGACCACGGAAATCGCGGAAAAATCCTTAAGCGGGTCGTACGGCAGCTTCTTGAACAGCGCCGCGTTGGCCGCCTGTGTTGTATTGGTCGCGAACAGCAATGTGTATCCGTCCGGGTCGGCCTTCGCGACATGGTCCGTGCCGATGATGCCGGTCGCGCCGGGCTTGTTGTCGACTACGATCGGCTGTTTCAGCCTCGGGCTGAGCGAGCGCGCAAGCACCCGGGCCAGCGCGTCGGTCGGGCTTCCCGCGGCGAACGGCACCACGATCCTGATCGGCTTGCTCGGGTAAGCTTGCGCGAATGCCAAATGCGAAATAGCGGCCAGCGCAACGCCCAGTACCGCTAGTTTAAATGACTTCATCAATATCTCCTTGTTTGTATTGCGCCAATTTGCCTTAAAAGCACGGCGCCATTGAACTGTTATCCGCGCGGCCGGCTCTTGACCATGCGCAGGGGGTTGTATGTCGCGACCACGTCGCCGCGCTGGTTGACGACCTTGTTGGATGTCCGTAGCAGCCCACGGTCGCCCTTGCTGGTGGCGCGCGCTTCGACCACTTCGCACTCAACGTGAATCGTATCGCCGGCGGTGGTCGGCTTCAGGATCCTCAGGTCCGCTTCCAGGAACGCCATGCCGGTACGCTGCATCGTGCTCTGCATCAGCAGGCCTTCCGCCATGCAGAAGACCAGAGAGCCGGGCGCCGGCCGCGACCCGATTACCGACACTTCTGCGATGTACTCCACGTTCGTAAACATTTCCTCGACCATACCGGTGATGCCGATGAAGAGCGTGATGTCGGCTTCGGTGATGGTGCGCCCGAGCGTGCGGAACCGATAGCCGACCGCGACGTCATCCCAATGGAATCCGATGCCGACAATGTCAATGCCGCTGGCATCCTGGATCGGGGTTTTTGAAATGCTCAATTTGCCTCCTTGTTTTCTCTATTGGATAGTCTGTAGCGACGTGCCGCCACGCCGTCATGGCGCGATTGGACCACTGGCAAGCGACGCCATGGCTTAAAGATACCTGCGACATTTCGTTATGTCAATTGAAATTCCATTATGATATTCGGCGCACGCTATTTGCGCCGAACTCTGCCAGCACTTTTACCTGAACACGGCTTTAGGGAAGGTCACCCGGTCCAGGAGATAGTTGCGTTCGCCCCGCGCAAAGCGCTGGTAGCGCGGCTAATTTTATTAAAAAACATATAATTCCGTTTTGTTAGCGGCATGCGAAATGGGGCGCGTGACGGCCCGAACTGCGCCAGTCCCGGCGCCGCATGTCCGATCTGGCGCAGTCTACTTCCAGGAAGCGCATTTGGATTCGGCTTTGGTCGTGAATGCCTGATCGCCCGGTATCCTGTCGCCGCCTTTGTAATAATCCCATGCGTACTTCGATTCGGCAGGCGACTTGACCTGTCGCAGGTACAGGTCGCTGACCATCCGTCCATCGGGACGGATCACGCCATTTTTTGTCAGCATGTCGCTGATCGGCGTTGATTTCATTCGCGCCAGCGTTTTATCGGCATCATCGCTGCCGGTGGCCTTCACCGCTTTCAGGTAATGCAACGCGGCGGAATAGCCCGAGGCGTGGATGCTATTGGGCATTTTCTTCATCTTCTCGAAATAGCGTTTGGCCCAGGCGCGCGATTCCTGGTTCTGGTCCCAGTACCAGCTGTCAGTCATGTACATTCCTTGCGTAAGATCCAGTCCCAGGGAATGAATGTCGTTGACAAACATGAGGAGTCCGGCCAGTTTCATCGTCTTGGTAACCCCGAATTCGTTGGCGGCCTTGATGGCATTGATGGTGTCGCCGCCGGCATTGGCCAAGCCGAGAATCTGTGCTTTTGACGATTGCGCCTGCAGCAGGAACGACGAAAAATCGGAGGCCGAGATCGGGTGTCTTACGCTGCCGACGACGGTGCCGCCATTGGCCTTGACGATATCCGCGGTATCTTTTTCGAGCGACGCGCCAAATGCATAGTCGGCGGTCAGGAAGTACCACGATTTGCCGCCTTGCTTGACGACGGCCGAACCGGTGCTTTTGGCGAGCGCTACCGTGTCGTACCCATAATGAATCGTATAGGGATTGCAATCCTCATTGGTCAGGCGCGCGGTGCCGGTGCTAACGACCAGAAAAGGTTTCTTCTTTTCAGCGGCAATTTTTGCGATTGCCAGGGCGGCACTCGAATTGGTGCCTGCCATAAGGACATCCACGCCTTGCTGATCGACCCACTCGCGCGCCTTGTTGGCTGCAACGTCGGCCTTGTTCTGGTAGTCGGCGAAAATCAGCTCAATTTTCTTTCCATTGATCGTGCCGCCCGAATCGGCGATTGCGAGGCGCACCGCTTCCACCACGCCCTGGCCGGTGACGTCGGCATACAGGCTCGAGAGGTCGACCACCAGGCCGATCTTGATGACATCGTCCGAAATCTGCGCTGAAGACGACCCGGCAAAACCGATTGCGGCGAGTGCGGAAACAGCGATGGCAAGTTTTTTCAATTTCACGGTTTTTCCTTTTAGGAGATGCGGGTTTGGTTGAAAACGGACGGGGACGCTAAGCGAAACGTGTGGAAGCGCCTTTTTACGGGGCACCGCGAACGCTTGCCGGACTGCCTGCCGCTATGAAAGGAATGGCCGAAAGCTTAACCTTGCCCTTGCGTACCTGTCAATCGTTAGGTAGACTGAATTTGAAATCTTGATGCCGCAGTCCCTTCAGGGTGCGCAATTTGATCGAGGAGGGTTTTGTGGTTACATTCGATGCTGCTTTTCAGCTCACGGTTGGCGATGCCTTGCGCAAGCATGCGACAGTTCAATCGGAAAAAATTGCAATTGAGGATGCGACGCGCGCGTTGTCATTCAGTGAACTGAACCAGCGCGTGAATCGCTTGGCAAACCTGCTTGCCTCGAAGGGCGTGCGTCGCGGCGATCGCGTCGCCATTCTTTCGGAAAACTGCATCCCCTATGTGGAGCTGGAACTGGCGGCGGCCAAGCTCGGGGTAATCGTGCCGTGCCTGAACTGGCGTCTGGCCGGGGCGGAGTTAGCCCATTGCATCAAACTCACTGCGCCGTCGATGATCCTTGTGTCGGCCCGCCATGCGCCCAGCCTTCAGCAGATCGACCATGGCATCGGCGAGATCGTTCGAATCGACGAAGACTATGAATCGATGCTGGGAGCTTCCCCGGACCAGGAACCGCATTCCGCAGTGGCGCCCGAAGACGGGTTGGTGATCCTCTACACCAGCGGCACGACGGGACTTCCCAAAGGCGCCCTGATCAGCCACCGGGCGATGATTGCCAGGGCCCTGTCATTTGCATCGGAATACGGCATCACGCGCAATGACAATTACATTGCATGGTCTCCGCTATTTCATATGGCGGCTACCGATTTCACCCTGGCTACGCTGATGCTGGGCGGTAAAGTGCTGGTGCAGGACGGACTGGACGTTGAGCGCCTGGTTGACATACTGGAGCGGGAACCGATCGGCTGGCTGATGGCGATACCGGGCATGATCGAGAATCTCAACACCGAACTGAAGCGCCGGAAAGCGCAGGTCAAGTCGGTCAAAATGGTAGGCGCAATGGCGGATCTTGTGCCCTTGCATCAAATTGCCGAGCTGACAACGCTGTTGCGCGCGCCCTACCTGAACACCTTCGGCAGCACGGAAACCGGCCTGGCGCCGGCATCCGGGTCGCTGATACCGGCCGGGCAGATGCCGCAGACGCTGGCCAAGCGCGAGTCCGGTTTTTGCCGCATACGACTGGTGGACCCGGACGACAACGATGTGCCGGACGGCGCGCCGGGCGAGCTGATCATGCGCGGTCCGACCCTGTTCAGCGGCTATTGGGGCGCCCCCGACGTGAATGCCGACGATTTCCGCGGCGGCTGGTTTCACATGGGCGACATGTTCATGCGGCAGCCGGACGGCGCCATCAACTTTGTCGATCGCGTGAAGTACCTGATCAAGTCAGGCGGAGAGAATATCTATCCGGCGGAAATCGAACGGGTCCTGTTGTCCCACGCCGATGTGCTGGATGCGGTCGTGGTGCGGCGCCGCGATCCGAAATGGGGCGAAGTCCCGGTGGCATTCGTCGCTTGCGCCGCGCCAGGGCTCACGGCCGCGGCACTGAGGGAATGGTGCGTCGGACGACTGGCGAAATACAAGCTGCCGAGCGAAATCCGTTTCGTCGCCGTAACCGATTTTCCGCGCAGCAGCACGGGCAAGATCCAGCGGCATGAAATGGAGCGGATGTGGATGACGCCGTGAGCTTCGGCCCAGGATTGCCTCGCAACGAACAACCAATGGACATACCAAGAATGAGTCATGAGCATTTTAGCTGGGAGCCCGGCGCCGACATTATCGGCCAAAGCAATCTCACCGCCTTCCTGGCCACAGTCGGCCTCTCCGATTATGCAAGCCTGGTGGAAAAGAGCGACGCCGACCCCGGCTGGCTGATGGAAAACGTTTTTCGCTTTTGCGGCATGCGTTTTTACCAGCCGTACAGCGAAATTCTCGACACCTCCGATGGTATCGCCTGGGCCCGCTGGTGCGTCGGCGGCACTACCAACCTGGTACTGAACTGCATCGACAAGCACCGCGGAACCGCCGCGTGGGACCGCACCTTCCTGGTCTGGGAGGGCGAAAATCCTGACGAGCGGCGCAGCTTCACCTATGGCGAGTTCGACGCCGAAGTGTGCCGCTGCGCGGCGGGTCTGACGGCGCTCGGCATCGGCGAGGGAGACACGGTCGGCATGTTCATGCCGAATTTGCCGGAGACTTACGCCGCGTTCTTCGCCGTCATCAAGATCGGCGCCATCCTGATGCCTCTGTTCTCCGGCTTCGGCGCGCAGCCGATTGCAACCCGGATGAAAGACTGCGGCGCGCGGGTGGTGATCACGGCCGACGGCACCTGGCGCCGCGGCGCGCCGGGCGCGATGAAGGCGGTGCTCGACGAGGCGCTGGCCGAGGTGACGGGAGTCGAACACGTGATCGTCGTGCAACGCATGGGCGACAAATTGCCGACCCCGATGCAGCCCGGGCGCGACCGCTGGTGGCACGATATGGTCGCCGGCCAGCCCACTTCGTTTCCGACCCGGGAAATGGCCGCGGAAGCGCCCGCGATTCTGCTCTATACCTCGGGCACGACCGGCAAGCCCAAGGGTTGCGTATGGACGCACATCGGCTTTCTAGGTTCGATGGTCACGCGCGACATGCATATCTGCGGTGACTACAAGGCGGCCGACCGGTTCTTTTTCATGAGCGACATGGGCTGGATGGTCGGCGCCATGGGCGCGTGCATTCCAAGCATGTTCGGCGGCAGCCTGCTGGTGGTCGAGGGTACGCCGGATTACCCGGACACGGGGCGCTTCTGGCGCCTGGTCCAGGACCACAGGGTAAGTTATCTGGGCGTGTCCCCGACCCTGGTGCGCGGACTCATGCGGCACGGATCCGAAATCGATGGCTACGACCTTTCTTCGCTGCGCATCCTGTGCTCCGGCGGCGAGGCGTGGACCGAAGCGCCGTGGCGCTGGTTGTTCGAGCACGCCGGCAAGCGCAAGCTGCCGATCATCAATATTTCCGGGGGCACCGAGGTCGGAGGATGCATCTTCACCGGCACGGTCCATCATCCGATGAAGCCGGGTTCCTTCGGCGGCCGCGGCCTCGGGATGGGCGCCGATATCGTCGACGAAGCCGGTCGTTCGGTCCAGGCGGGTCAAGTGGGCGAGGTGGTGCTGCGCCAGGCCTCGATCGGCATGACCAAGAGCCTGTGGCGCGACGACCAGCGCTATCTGGAGAGTTATTGGAGCACGCTGCCCGGAGTCTGGGTGCACGGCGACTTCGCCATGCGCGACGAAGACGGCCTGTATTTCATCCTCGGACGTTCCGATGACACGATCAAGGTCTCGGGCAAGCGCACCGGCCCGTCCGAAATCGAAAGCCTGCTGATGGGGTCGGGAAAGGTGTCCGAAGCCGCGGTGATCGGCGTGCCCGATCCGATCAAGGGCTCGGCCATCGTCTGCGTCTGCGTGGCGATGCCGGGAGTGCCGGCGGATGACGCGCTTGCCGATGAGCTGACCGGCGCTGTCGTCGGCGGCATGGGCGCATCCTATCGTCCGAGACAGATCGTCTTCGTCAGCGACCTGCCGAAGACCCGCAACATGAAAGTGATGCGCCGTGTCGTGCGCGCCGTTTTCCAGGGCGGCGCGGCAGGCGATCTCTCGGCGCTGGTCAATCCCGACGCGGTGGCCGAACTGCAAGCCAGGTTCAGCGCGATCGAATCAGGAAAAGAAACAAGATGAAGCCGGCAAACGACACCATGCGCGGCAAGACCGCGGTCATCGGCGCGGGAATATCGGCGGTCGGCAAGGTTCCTGGACGAAGCCCCTTGTTGCTGGCGGCGGATGCGACCAGGAAGGCGCTCGATGACGCCGGCATTGGAAAGGAGCAGATCGACGGCGTGCTGGCATGCAGCGCGTTTGCCTCGCCGTTCCATCGTTTCGGCGTCGCTTTCAGCGAATACCTCGGCATCCAGCCGACATTTTGCAACACCCTGCAGGCGTCCGGCGCCACCGGCGCCACCATGTTTAACATTGCGGCGGCCGCGATCGCCGCCGGGCTGGCCGAAACCGTGCTGGTGGTAGGCGGCGACAGCCTGCTGACGGGCTTGTCGCCCGATCTCGCCTTGCGTTCCATGACGGAAAGCCGCGATCAGCAATATGAAATGCCGTTCGGTATCCCGGTCGCCAATACCTTCGCCATGACCGCGCATCGCCATATGAAGGAATTCGGCACCACGTCCGAGCAACTTGCGATGGTGGCGGTAACGCAGCGTGAGCATGCGCGGCGCACGCCTGGGGCGCAGATGACCAAGCCGATTACGGTGGCCGACGTGCTTGCCTCCGGCATGGTCACCACGCCGTATCACAAGCTCGACTGTTCGCTGATTTCCGACGGCGCCGCCGCCTTTCTTGTGACGTCGGCGGCGCGCGCAAAATCGCTTGGGATCAGGGCGCCGGTCTACATCCTCGGCGGCGGCGAGTGCTACACCCATGAACACATTTTCCTGATGCCTTCGCTGACCGCGACCGGGGCGGTGCAGTCGAGCCGCAACGCCTTCGAAATGGCTGGTTATCAGCCCGGCGATGTCGACGTCGCCGGCATTTATGATTGCTTCACCGGCACTGTCATCATGATGCTGGAAGACCTCGGCTTCTGTCCGAAAGGGGAGGGCGGACGTTTCGTCGAGGATGGACAAATGACCTACGGCGGGGCTATTCCGAGCAACACGCATGGGGGTTTGCTGGCGTTCGCGCATTCCGGCGTGCCGGGCGCCCTGTTCCACTTTTACGAAGTGATCCTGCAGCTGCGCGGCGAGTGCGGCGAACGCCAGGTGAACGACGCCAATCTTGGCCTGGTTCACAGCCTGGGAGCCGGATTTGCCACCAATGCCACAACCATACTCGGGACGGAGGCTACGCTATGATCAAGATTCAGGACGGGTTGCAAAAACCGCTGCCTATGCCCGACGGCGACACGGCCGTGTTCTGGAACGGTCTGCGCGAAGGCAAGCTGCTGCTGCAGCATTGCCTGGATTGCCAAAGCGTGCATTACTACCAGCAAGGGATTTGCCGCCAGTGCGGCTCGCAGCGGCTCGAGCATCGCGCCGCGAGCGGGCGTGGAACTGTTCATTCCTATAGCGTGGTGCACCGCGCGCCGGGGCGCGCTTTCAAGGACGACACGCCGTACGCCGTGCTGCTCGTGAAGCTGGAGGAAGGGCCGCACATGATCAGCTCGCTGGTGGACGGGGATCCTGAAAAGGTGGACTTTGACATGCCGCTGCAACTGGTTTGCGAAAAGCTGAGCGATGAAGTGACTTTGCCGCGCTTCAGGCCGGCGTGACTTCGTCGTCGCCCGCCCGGCGCAGCGGCGGCGCCGTCGCGCGGGCTGCGTCCCATTACAGCCAGCGCTTGCGCCGCTTGTAGGATTTCAGATTCTTGAAAGAGCGCCGCTCGCTGCCGGTGCCGCCGCCCAGATAGAATTCGCGCACATCCTCATTGTTGCGCAATTCTTCCGCGCTGCCCTCGAGGACGATCTTGCCGTTCTCCATGATATAACCCTGATCGGCGTACTTGAGGGCCATGTTGGCGTTCTGTTCGACCAGCAGGATCGGTATGCCCTGCTCCTGGTTGATCTGCCGGATAATCGCGAACACCTCCTGTACCAGCATCGGCGAAAGGCCCATCGATGGTTCATCCATCATGATCAGGCGCGGCTTGGCCATGAGCGCACGACCGAGCGCAAGCATCTGCTGCTCGCCGCCCGACAGATATCCGGCCAGGCCGGTGCGCTCCTTCAGCCGGGGAAAGTACTGGAACACCTGGTCGATGTCATCCTTCGAGACGCGCCCCGGACGGCTGTACGCGCCCATGCGCAGATTCTCGATTACCGTCATGTCCTCGATGATGCGACGGCCCTCCATGACCTGGAAAACCCCGTGCCGCACGATCTGGTCGGGTTCGGCGTTGGCGATTTCCCGCCCTTCGAAGGACACTCCGCCCCGCGTGATTTTTCCATCTTCGCTCTTGAGCAGTCCGGAAATCGCCTTGAGCGTCGTGGATTTTCCGGCGCCGTTCGCCCCCAGGAGCGCAACGATGCGGCCGGGCGGAACCTGCAGGCTGACGCCGTGAAGGACAAGAATCACGTCGTTGTAAACGACTTCGATATTATTGACCGAAAGAACAGGTTCGGCTGACGCTTGCACTGATGGACTTTGCATAAATACTCACCGAAGGAAATCGCGGGATGAACATGGCGGCCGGGGAGAGCGGGTTCCGCGGCCGGAGCGGCGCCGTGGCGCCGTGAGTTAACGACCGAACCACTTTTCTTCGCGCGGCATGGCGACGTCGCCGATGTACTTCCATGCGGGCTTGCCATCCCTGAACTGTCCTTCCCAAAGCGTGGCGCTGGTCATGCTGCGATGATCGCTCGCGGTCCAGGTGGCAGGCGCGCACTGGCCTTCGAGGCCCTTGGGTACCCAGTCCTTTTTCTGATACATGCCCTGCCGCACTTTCTCACCCGTGATGCCGCCGTTCTTGTCGGCCCACTCCAGTGCTTCCTTGACATAAAAGACCGAGCATACCGCCGCAATGTAATAGGAAGTGCGCGGCTTTCCGCCGGCGATGGCACTGATGGTTTTTGCGCCGGCCGCGCTGTTCATGCCCCATGGCGCCACCGGGAATGGCGCGATCACGCCGGCGGCCGCTTGCCCGGCCGCTTCCAGCACCAGCTCCGAATAGCCCCATACGTTGGTGAAGAATTTCGCCTTCACGCCAACCGTTTCGCACGACTTGAGCACGGAGATGTTGGAATCGCCGGTGTTGCCCAGATACGCGATGTCGGCGGCCGATTCCTTTAGGGTCAGGCATTGTGCCTTGTAATCGCCGGGCCGCATCGAATACTGGATCGCCGGAACCACGTCATAGCCGATCTCGGTCGCGTACGCCTGGCAGGTTTCACGATGCGAGTTGGCAAACGGATGGTTGTCGCCCATGAACGCGAATTTCGGCTTCCCTTTTTTCGCCTGGGTCTTCCACTGGTCATTAAAATACTTCAGTTCGGCGCGGCAGGCGTCGGAGTAGCTCGGGCCATGGAAGAAATTGTAAGGCGTCGGCTTGTCGACCCGCTTGCTGGCGCCGGCGGGGTCGGTCAGGCTGGCCGGATTGGCTTGCGAAAAATAGATGATCTTGTCGGTATTCACAAAGCCCACCAGCGCCTCGGTGTCGGCGGTACCATAGCCGAGGATCGCCACCGGCTTACGCGAGCCCGACATCCATTTCTTGTAAGCGCCGACGGCATTGGGCGCCTTGTAGGCGTAGTCCACGGCATCCATTTCTATCTTCTTGCCGTTGACGCCGCCGTTTTCATTGATCCACTTTACGGCATCGGTTTTGGCATCGGCAAATTCGCGTCCGACCTGGGCCGTGACGCCGGTGGTGTCATGCAAGGCGCCGATGAAAACGGTTTGCTGGGCGCTCGCGTGGCCGGCGCAGAACAGCAGGGCGGCCGCGGCCGGGTACAAAGACAGATTGTGCTTTTTCATGATCGGTTCAGATTTCCTCGAGTATGTGATTCAGAAAGCCCGGGCGCCCGTCGGGCGCCCGGCGCAAAGCGGCGGAGCGGGAATTACCGCCCGAACCAGGTGGCGTCGCGCGGCAGAGTGATATCCGTCAGGCGCTGCCAGCCGGCCTTGCCGTCCTTGAACTGCCCTTCCCAAAGGGTCACCTTGGTCATGCTGCGGTGATCGGATGCGGTCCAGGTGGCGGGCGCGCACTGGCCTTCGAGACCTTTGGGCACCCAGTCTTTTTTCTGATACATGCCCTGCCGCACTTTCTCACCCGTGATGCCGCCGTTCTTGTCGGCCCATTCCATCGCTTCCTTGAGATAGAAGACCGAGCATACGGCCGCCACGTAATACGGGGTACGCGGCTTTCCTCCGGAAATATCGCTCACCAGCTTCGCGCCGGGGCCGCTCGCCATGCCCCAGGGGCTGACATGATAGGGCGCGGTGACGCCCGCCGCCGCTTGCCCGGCGGCGTCGATCACGAGTTCGGAAAAGCCCCATACATTGGTGTAGAACTTCGGCTTGACGCCAACCGTTTCGCACGATTTGAGCAGGGAAATATTGGAATCGCCGGTGTTGGCGAGATAAGCGGCATCTGCGCCGGATTCCTTGAGCGTAAGGCATTGGGCCTTGTAATCGCCGGGGCGCATGGAATACTGGATTGGCGGGACAATGTCGAAACCGAGTTCGGTCGCATAGGCCAGGCACGCGTCCTTCGGCGAGTTCGGGAAAGGGTGGTTGTCGCCCATGAAGGCGAATTTCGGTTTCCCGGTCTTGCCTTGCGCTTTCCATTGGCTATGGAAGTACTGGATCTGCGCCCGGCAGCTGTCGGAATAGGTTGGGCCATGGAAGAAATTGTATGGCGTCGGCTTGTCGACCCGCTTGCTGGCGCCGCCCGGATCGGTCAGCTGCGCGGAGAACGAGTGCGACACGAACACCACCTTGTCGGCGTTGACGAAGCCGGTGAGCGCTTCCGTGTCGGCGGTGCCGTAGCCGAGGATCGCCGTCGGTTTGCGCGATCCCGACATCCATTTCTTGTAAGTCGCGATGGCGGCCGGCGTCTTGTACGCATAATCCACCGCGTCGAGTTCGATTTTTTTGCCGTTGATGCCGCCATGGTCATTGATCCACTTGACTGTTTCCGATTTGGCATCGGCAAATTCGCGACCGATCTGGGCGGTCGCCCCGGTGGTGTCGTTCAGCACCCCGATGAAGATGGTTTCCTGGGCACTGGCGCTGCCTGCCAGAAGCAAAAGAACGGCCGCCGGAATTTTTAATGGATTGCGTGTGTTCATATCGTCTCCTCGATGCGGTTGTAATGGATGGCATTTCAAGGTGTGGCCGGACTTCGAATCTGGTCGTGCCGCGGCCGGGAACAAGTTGTAAACGCTTGCGCAATAGTTGGATGGCACCTCTCGCTCAGTGTGGGAAGGGGTAAAGCTTCCAGTATGCCTTGACCAGTTGCCAGCGGTGAATCAGGCCGTCCGGCTCGAACATCAGGAACAGGACAATTATCAGCCCGATCATTGCCTCACGCATGAAATTAAGCCCGTTCAGGATATTGGGAGAGGTGATGAGCGCGGCATTTTTCAGCAGCACGACGACACCTTCCAGAACTTCGGGCAGCAACACCATGAAGATCGCGCCCAGCATCGACCCCATGACCGATCCCAGCCCGCCGATGATGATCATGCCGATGAACTGGATTGAAAGCAGGATGTTAATGCTCTCTGTGGAAACAAAGCTCAGGTAGTGGCCCATCAGGGCGCCGGCGATGCCCGCGTAGAACGACGAGATCCCGAACGATAAAATGCGGTAGCGCGACAGGTTGATCCCCATGATTTCGGCGGAAATGTCGTGGTCGCGGATGGCGACGAAGGCGCGCCCGTCGCGGCTGCGCATGAGGTTGGTGGCGTAGACATACAACGCGATCACCCAGGCAAGCACGAAGTAGAAATATTTTTGCTCGGTATCCAGCGCATAGCCGAAGATGGTGACGGGCTTGGCATGCGCGCCCGCCACCCCGCCGGTAAACCACTCCGCGCGCGCAAAAAAGTCTTCCAGCACATATTGGGCAGCCAGGGTGGCAATCGCCAGGTACAGGCCCTTGATGCGGGCCGCCGGCAAGCCGAATGTCATTCCCACCAGCGCCGCAAGCAGGCCGGCAAGGGGAATCGCGAACAACACCGGCACCCCGTATTTGTTGCTGAAGTAGGTAGAGCCGAACGCCCCTAGCCCGAAGAACGCGGCATGCCCCAGCGATATCTGTCCGGTAAAGCCGGTCAGGATATTCAGCCCGAGCGCACCGATTCCCATGTAGCCGATCTGTATCAGCAAGGTTACGCCGTAGCTTCCCAGGTATAACGGGCTCAGCAGCAGGACTGCAATCCCGCCGAGGATGAAGTAGAGCGACCACCTGGTCGGAAAAATGGTTTTATCCGCGTCGTATGACACGCGGAAATCACCGCATGGACGGAAGGAAAAGTTCATCGTCAGACTCTTTCTATATCACGGGTTCCGAACAGCCCGTACGGCTTGATCATCAGCACCAGCACCAGGACGTAGAACGGGGCGATGCTGTACAGATTTCCCCACTGCAGATATTGGCCGTCGACGAACTCGGCCAGATTTTCCAGAACGCCGATCAGGATGCCGCCAACGACCGCGCCGACAATCGAGTCGAAGCCCCCCAGGATGACCGCCGGGAATACCTTGAGGCCGAAGCTCGACAACCCGGCCGAGACGCCATTGACGGCGCCCACGACAATGCCGGCGACGCCGGACACGACTGCCGAAATCGCCCAGGAAACCGCGAAGATGCGCTTGACCGAGACGCCGAGGGAACTCGCGACCTGCTGATTGAAGGCAGTGGCGCGCATCGCCAGCCCGATCTTGGTGGCCTTGAAAAGGTAAGCGAACGAGGCCATGGATATCACGGCGAGCACCGCGCTCATGATGTAAACCGTTTCGAAATTCATGCCGGCGATCTCGACCGTCTTTCGATCGAAGATCGGTTTGAACGACTTCGGATCGGTGCCGAATATCCACTTCATCATCGCCTGCATGAAAACCGACAGTCCGATGGTGACCATGATGACCGAGATGATCGGCTGTCCGATGAGAGGGCGCAGGATGACGACCTGAATCAGCAGCCCGAGCAAGGTCATGACCACCATGACGATCAGGAAGCCGACGTAAAAGGGGAGGTTGAACTGGGCCAGCAGCCACCAGCATGTCCATGCGCCGACCAGCAGGAATTCCCCTTGCGCGAAATTGACGATCTTCGAAGCCTTGTAGATCAGGACGAAAGCCATCGCGACCATTCCGTACAGGGTGCCGACGATCAGGCCGTTAAGCAGGAATTGCAACAGAAGTTGGGTCTTCATGGCGTCACTGACTCCTTGTTATGGGGATTCGCGGGCGCAGCCTCATGCATCGAGACGATGCGCAACGTTTGCTGAATGCGGGTTTTGCGGCCATCCTGCAGGGTGATCGTGGTATCCACTTCAACCTTGTCCTGGCCGCTGTACAGCGCGTCGATCAGCATGCCATACCGCTCGTTGATGGTGCCCCGGCGGACTTTTCGGGTGCGGGTCAGCTCGCCGTCGTCCGCGTCCAGTTCCTTGTAAAGCAGCAGGAAGCGGCGGATTCGTTGAGATTCCGGCAGTGTTGCGTTGGTTGCCTCGACCTCGGCGCGGATCAGGTCATAGACTTGCGGCAGACCGGAGAGATCGGAATAGGTGGTGAAGGAAACATGGCGTTTTTCCGCCCACTTCGACAAAATGGAATAGCGGATGCAGATCATGGCGGCGATGTAGTCGCGGTTCTGCCCGAGCGCGACGCATTCACCGATGTAAGGCGAGAACTTGAGTTTGTTCTCGAGATATTGCGGCGAGAAGCGATCGCCATTGGCCATCACGGCCAGGTCGTTGACCCGGTCGAGCACCACCAGATGCCCGTTCTTGTTGATATAGCCCGCATCGGCGGTGTACATCCAGCCGTCCCGGATGGTTTCCCTGGTGGCTTCGTCGTTGCGGTAATAGCCGGAGAACATGCCGGGGTGCCGGCTCATCACTTCGCCGATGCCGTTGCGGTCCGCGTTGTCGATGCGGATTTCCACATTCTCGAACGGCACGCCGACCGTATCATAGTCGACGTCGTCATGGGTATGTCCGGCGTACACGCCCGTCATTTCAGTCTGGCCGTAAAGCTGGCGCAGCGGCACGCCGAAGGCGCGGAAAAAGCGGAACACATCGGGCCCGAGCGGCGCGCCGCCGGTGGCGGCCGAGCGCAAGCGCGAAAAGCCGAGCCGATCGCGCAACGCCCGGCCGATGAGCAGGTCGGTAAGCCGCGAGCGGCCGCCCTTGTCCACGGCGCGCAAGCCCAGTTTCATGCCTACATGGAACATCGCGCGCTTGAAAGGGCCGGCATCCATCATGCGCGCCTTCACGTCGGCGGAAATGGCTTCCCACACCCGCGGCGGATACAGCAGGCAGGTCGGTCCGATCTCACGCATGTCGTGCGACGTGGTCTCATCTTCCTCGACGAAATTGACCGTGATGCCGCTCAGCAGGAAATGCGCAACCGCATAGACCTGCTCGCCGATCCACGGCAACGGCAGCACCGACACATATTCATCCCCCGGATACTTGGGATCGGCCAGCAGAAAGCTCGCGCAGTGGCGCAGAAACGAATGGCCTGAAATCATCGCGAGCTTGGGGCGTGACGTCGTGCCGGAGGTGGTGCAGAGAATCGCCGTGGCTTCGGGCGACCTGGCCGCCACCAGTGCGTCGAAAAGCCCGGGCTCGCGTTCCTGCAGCGTGCGCGCCTCGCGGTGCAGCGCGTCGATGCTGATCAGCCGCGGATCGTCATACTTGCGCATGCCGCGGGCATCGAAGTAAACGATTTTTTTGACGGAAGGTATGGTGTCGCCGAGTTCCAGCAGCTTGTCGACTTGCTCTTCGTCTTCGGCCAGAACCAGCTTGATTTCGGCGAAGTTGATGAGATAGGCGACTTCATCGGCAAGTGAATCCTTGTAAATCCCGAGACTGAGCGCGTGAGCTGCGTGCGCGGCGATCTGGCTGAACACCCAGTGCGGGCGATTCTGGCCGATCAGGCCCACCACGTCGTCGGCGCCTATGCCCATCGCGTGCAGGCCGTAGGTGAGCAGCTTCACCTGTTCGAGGCACTCGCGCCAGGTAAGCGCCTTCCAGATGCCCAGATCCTTTTCGCGCATTGCGATCTGGTCGGGCCATTCGGCGGCATTGCGCGCCAGCATGCGGGGCAGGGTGCCGAGCGCTTGCAGATCGAGGTTTCTGTCCATGTCGATTCTCCGGCCTACTCGTCGGCGCCGAGATAGGCGCGGCGCACGGTCGGATTATTGATCGCCTCGTCGGGAATGCCCTCGGCGATTTTTTCGCCATAGTTCAGGACCATCACCCGATGAGAAATATCCATGACGACGCCCATGTCGTGTTCGATCATGACGATGGTCATTCCCCACTCTTCGTTGAGGTCGATGATATAACGGGCAATGTCCTCCTTCTCCTCCAGGTTCATGCCGGCCATCGGTTCGTCCAGCAGCAGCAGGCGCGGCTTGAGGGCGATGGCGCGCGCCAGTTCGACCCGCTTTCGCAGGCCGTAGGGAAGCGTTCCCGCAGTGGCCGAGCGCACATGCTGAATTTCGAGAAAATCGATGATCTCTTCCACGTCGCGCCGATGCGCCAACTCTTCCTTGCGGGCGCCGCCGAGCCAGTAGAGTCCGCCGGTCAGGAAGTTATTGCGCAGCAGGTGGTGGCGGCCGATAAGAATATTGTCGAGCACGCTCATGTGGGCAAACAGCGCCAGGTTCTGGAACGTGCGGCCGATGCCGAGACCGGCACGGCGGGAGGAGCGCATCCTGGTGATATCGCGCCCGCCGAAAAGAATCTGTCCGGCGCTCGGTGTGTAGCGTCCCGAGATACAGTTGAGAAGCGAGGTTTTTCCGGCTCCATTCGGGCCGATAACGGAGAATATTTCTCCCGAACGCACATCGAAGCTTACGTTGGTCAGGGCCTTCACGCCCTTGAACCCGAGGCTGATGCCTCGCGCCTCGAAAACAGTCTCGCTACTACGCATGCGATGTGTTCCTCCATTGTCTCCTCCGGAATCTTGCCAATGCCGTGGTCGCATGTTTTTTGCCGCGACTCGGGCGCATCGGAAACGCGCCAAGCTATTGTGCAGGCACGGGACCGGATTCCCGTGTTGGTACGAGACTAACATTAGTTAGGTAGCGATGTAAAGGGCGTGGCCCGAGGTTTTCGGGATGCCGGTATTCTTCACGAAGCGAGGGAGCAGTCAATCCGCGCTACGGATTTCGCCAAGGCGGATCGTGCCGGGGCGGTCTTTCATTGCGCGCCGGATCTGGTCGCATGCCGGCGCCGGCTTCCGGGCCCCGGGCAGGCCGCGGCCATGGGTCAGGGTTTGAGGATGCCGTTGAAGACGATTCCAGTGATCTGCTCCGCGAATGCCTTGAACGAGCCGCGCTGCGGGTTGTACCATTCGACCGTCCAGTTAAGCGCGCCGATCACGAACAGCCGCACCACCGCCACGCTGGTATCGGCGCGCAGTTCGCCGCTGGCCATCGCATCTGCGAACAGTTGATCCCAGTAGTTAGCGTATTCGCGACGGACGACTCGATGCTTGTTCTTGGCTTCGGTCGGGATCTGCCCGTAGACGCGGATGTTGGCCGAGGTGAAATCGCCATGGTGCAGCAAGCCGTACAGATGTCCTTCGATACCGGCGGCGATTTTCTGCCGATAGGTGGCGTCGGGGGGCAATGCGTCGATTTTCTCGCGAACCGCCTTCATCACCACATCGATGCCGGCGTTCAGTACGTCGCCAAGAATTTCGTCCTTGGACGAGAAGTGATAATAAATGCTGCCGGCCTTGATCCCGGCCACGTCGGCGATCTGTCGAAGTGTCGTCGCGGCATAGCCCTGGTTGCGGAACAGGCTTGCCGCCGCATTGAGGATTTCCGCGCGGGTCTGTTCCGTCGCGCTGAGGGATGCCGGGTCGCCGGGCTTCGCCTCGCGACGCACGGACGTGCCTTTTGGTGGCATAATATTCCTTTCCTAACTACCGTTTGACAGATTAAGTCACTACCTTGGTAAGCATAGCAAAAAAGCAGTCGCCCAGGACGCAAATCGCCGGCATTCGAAAGGATTAGGCTGAATCTTTGCCCGGCATTGAACACTTGCCTCAGCGCTGCACTTGATAAAAGAGGGAAAGCGGTAACGGATTTTCTCGGTTTTATTGACTGGTCGTTTCATACAGGAGGGTGGAGATGAATTTGAACTTGAAGGGCAAATCGGTGCTCGTGACCGGCGGCGGCTCCAATATCGGGCGCGCCATCGTCCTGGCCTTTGCTGAGGAAGGCGCCAACATTACCATCGGGGATATCGATACGGCCCAGGCCGCCAGGGTGGCCGATCTGGCGCTTGCAAAAGGCGCGGCCGGCGCACAGGTAATCAAAACCGATGTGACCGACTTCGAGCAGGTCAAGGCCATGTTCGCCGCTGCCGTGGACAAGTTCGGCACGGTCGATGTGCTGGTGAATAATGTCGGCTGGGACAAGCTCATGTTCTTCACGGAAACCACGCCGGAATTCTGGCAAAAAATCATCCAGATTAATTATGTCGGCGCGCTCAATTGCACGCGGGCGGCGCTCGACATCATGATCCCGCAAAACAGCGGCGCCATCGTCGCCATCAGTTCCGACGCGAGCCGGCAGGGCGAGTCGCGCGAAGCCGTGTATGGCGGCGTCAAGGCCGCCGTTAACAGTTTCATGAAAACGATTGCAAAGGAAAACGGGCGCTACGGCATCCGTTGCAACATCGTCTGTCCAGGCGTTACCGTGCCGGAGAGCGGCGACGAGGTCGGGGGCGCCAGCATGTGGTCCGACCCGGCCGGCATGTTTACCCCGGAGCAGTTCGACAAGATCGCCAAGGCTTTGCCTCTGAAGAAAATCGGCCGGCCATCCGACATCGCCAATGCGGTGGTATTCCTGGCGTCGGGCGCCGCCGGACATATTACCGGCCAGGTGCTGTCGGTCTCGGGCGGGTACAGCATGATCGGCTGACGAAGCTGCAGGGCGCAGCGCGGCGCCCGCAATGAATCAGTACGACCTCGGCAACCCCATCACTTTTTCGGCGATGAAATTGAGCACCATCTCGCGGTTGAGCGGCGCCGTGCGCAGCAGCCTTACCATCGGATACAGGTCAAAGATTCCGTATTCCTTGGTGAACCCGTTGCCGCCAAAACACTGAATAGCGTTGTCGACGGCCCGGATGCCCGCCTCGGCGGCGAAGTACTTCGCCATGTTGGCGTACTCGCCGGCGGGTAAGCCGTGGTCGAACGCCCAGGCTGCCTTCAGCGTCATCAGCGACGCCATTTCAATTTCTGTCCTGGCGATAGCGAGCGGATGCTGGATGCCCTGATAGGCGCCGATCGGCGTGCCCTTGAAAACTTTCCGATCCTTCGAATATTCCACCGCCCGGCCCAGCGCATAGCGGCCGAGGCCGGTGCACAGGCTCGACAGGATGATGCGCTCCGGATTGAGGGTATCGAACAGGATGTCGAAGCCGCGGCCAATTCCGCCCAGCGCCTCGGCCGGCGACAGCGGGACGTCGTCGAAGAACAGCTGCCACTGTGATTCCGGTATCGGGAAGCTCATCGGTATCAGCGTTTTCCGGATTCCCTTGTGCTTCATGTCGACGATGAACAACGTGAAGCCATCGGTCTTTTTGCTGACCGCGGCGCTCGCGGTGGTGCGCGTGACCACCAGCGCGTAATCGGCGTCGCCGGCGTCGGTGATGAATACCTTCTGGCCATTCAGCAGAAAGCCGTTGCCGTCCGGCCTGGCCATGGTGGTGATCATCATCGTATTGGAACCGGCGTCCGGTTCCGTGATGGCAAAGCAGAATTTGATGCGTCCGGCACAGCCGTCGGGCAGGTACTTGCGTTTCTGTTCTTCGCTGCCGTGCTTTGCGATCAATCCCATCGACATGGTCGGGCCCACCACCAGGTTCAGTAGCGGAATGCCGTTGTTGGCAAGCCCTTCCATGAACAGCGTCATCTCCGTCATCCCCTGTCCGGCGCCGCCATATTCTTCCGGCACCATCAGGCCAAGGAAGCCGTCGTCAGTGATCTGCCGGTACAGTTCCGCCGGCGGCTCGTTCTTCTCGGCATAGCCCATCCAGTACCTGCGGTCATACTTGCGCGAGACGCGGTCGCCGTACTCGTAAATCATGCGCTGCTCGTGGGTCAGGGTAAAATCCATATTGGTTTCCGTTTCGATTTCATTGATAGGGCCGGCATGGACGCCCGGCCGCGTCGCGCAGGCGATGTTGCGCGGCCGCCAGGCGCGGCGCGCGGACGACGCAGGGAGCCCCCTGGTTTTTATTGGGCGGACGGGAATTTCGCCGGGCGTTTTTCGCGCACCGCTTTCACGCCTTCCACCGCATCCTCATTGAGGAAGCAGAGCATCTCCAGCGCCAGCGAATTGTCGAATGTCGGTCCGGCAAGCCGGGCCCAGTTGTTGAGCGATTTCTTGGTGACTCGAATCGCCATCTGGCTTCCGTTGGCCAGCTTGTTCGCCACTTCCATGGCTTTGCCCATCAACTGATCCTGCGGGGTGCACAGGCTTACCAGTCCGATGCGCTCGGCTTCCTTGCCGTCAAGGAAATCGGCGGTCAACAGGTAATACTTCGCCTTTGCCATGCCGCACAGCAGCGGCCACAGAACGGCGGCATGGTCGCCCGCGCCGACCCCGAGTTTTACGTGGCCGTCGGTAATTCTGGCGCTTTCCGACATGATGCTGATGTCGGCCAGCAGGGCAACCGCCAGGCCGGCGCCGACCGCAACGCCATTGATCGCCGAAATGATCGGCTTGTCGCAGTTGAGCATGTTGTACACGATGTCGGATGCTTCCTTCATGACGCCCTGGATCATCTTCGGATTGCCGACCATGGAGCTGATCCAGTCCAGATCGCCGCCGGCGGAAAATGCCTTGTCCCCGGCGCCGGTGATAATCGCCACCCTGGTATCGTCATCCTCATCCACGACGCCCCAGATCTTGGTAAGCTCCCAGTGCAGGCGCGCGTTGGTCGCGTTGAACACATCAGGCCGGTTAATCGTGATGATCAGGACACCGTTAGGCTTCTGGTCGAATTTGAGAAATTGAAAGTCCGAATAGTTCATGTTGTCTCCACGGTTGAAAAAGGGTAACGGGAATCGGTGGCCGGGCATGCTCAGGTTCCAAGCCCCAGCACGCCGGTCGCGAGAACATTGCGCTGGATTTCGTTGCTGCCGCCGTAAATCGTCGCCGGCCGGGCATTGTAAAAGTTGGTGAGCACGTCGAAACGGTGGCCGTCGAGTTCCACGTCACCGACGATCGCGCCGGCGCTGCCGGCGGCTTCCACCAGCAGGCTGGCAAGGCGCGAAAAGGTTTCGGTTGCCCAAATCTTCAGCATCGAAACCTCCGGGCCGAGGTTTTCGCCGCGAATCACCTGATCGACAAAACGGCCGTACAGCGAGGCCAGATCGGCCACGTCCAGCCGCAGCCGGGTCAGGCGGTCGACGAAGCCGGCATCGTCCAGCAGGCCGAGCTTTAGCGCCAGCTCTTCGAGCCGGGCGAGCGCATACTGCGACTGTTTTGGGCTGCCGAGAAAGATGCGTTCAAAGCCAAGCAGGGCTTTAGCGATGGTCCAGCCCTGATTGGGCGCGCCGACCAGGTTTTGCTTCGGTACCCGGACCTCGTCCAGAAAGACTTCGCAAAATTCCTCGTGGCCCGCGATGTTGCGGATCGGGCGCACGCTGATGCCCGGCGTATTGAAATCGACCAGCAGGAAGCTGATGCCTTCCTGTTTTTTTGCGCTCCGGTCGGTGCGCGCGAGCAGGAACATGTGGGTGGCATCCTGGGCCAGGGTGGTCCAGGTTTTTTGCCCGTTCACCACAAAAGCATCGCCGTCGTCGCGCGCCTCGGTGCGCAGGCTCGCCAGGTCCGAACCCGCATTCGGCTCGGAATAGCCTTGACACCAGATATGTTCGCCGGCGAGGATTTTCGGCAAATATTTCCGGCGCTGTTCCTCGCTGCCGTACCGGATCAGCAATGGTCCGACCATGTTGAGTCCCATGTCGGGCGGCCGCCCTACGCCCCAGCGTTCCTGCTCCTCGATGAAAATCATGAGCTTCTCGGGCGCCAGCCCCATGCCGCCATATTCAACCGGCCAATTCGGTGCGATCCAGCCGCGCCGCGACAGCGTCAGATACCAGTCCTTGATTTCGCTCCAGCGCAGCCGCGTTTTCGGGTAGCGCAGCGCGGCCGGATAATTGTTCTCGAAGAATGCGCGCACCTCGATCCGGAACGCTTCATTTTCAAGCGCATTCCAGTCATTGCCGTTGCGGTGGTCCATGGTCGTCTTTCCAAAACTCAGGCGGCGCCGGCGCCCCCCAATGGGTTGACAGCGCCGAAGCGGCGCCGGTGGGCGAGTCCATTCCCCAGCCATGCCGACAGGACCAGGGCGCGCTGTACGTAAAGGCCGAGGTCGCATTCATCGGTGAAGCCCATCGCACCGTGCATCTGGACCGACTCGCGCGCCACCAGCAGGCAGGCATCGGAAGCCCGCGCCTTGGCGCGGCTTGCCACGCTGGCGCGCGCCTGCAGATCGGCGTCGGCGTTGGCGCCGGCGTCGAGCGCGGCAATTGCCTGCCCGACCACGGCCGCGGTAAGCTCCTGCTGGATCAGCAAGTCGACGGCGCGATGCTGCAGCGACTGGAAAGCGCCGATCGGCTTGCCGAACTGAACCCGGGTGCGCAGATATTCGAGGGTCATCGATAACATCCGGCGCATCACCGCGAGCAGTTCGACACTGGCCATCACCAGCGTTTCGTCGTAGGCGCGCGTCAGCGCGCTCAGTGCGGCATCGCCGCTGCACAGGCACTGCTGCGGCAGGACCGCGGCGCCATCGAGCCTTAGCCGCGCCGACCAGGTGCCGTCGGCGAGCGCTTCTTCCTCGATTTGCATGCCCGCGCTGTCGCTCGGCATCCAGTACAGCGAGAAATCCCGATCCTGAACCGACACGATGTAGCCGTCGGCGCCGGTGCCGGGACGGATATGGCGCTTTTCGCCAGTCAGTCGTATCCGGTTGCCGCTGCGGCTGGCGTGCGTGGCGGTCGTGGCGAGCGCCGTGTCCGGACCGCCGCCGCCATCCTGCCAGGCTAACGCGGGGATCAGCTCGCCCGCCGCCAGTGCCGTCAGCAGGCGGGATTTTTGCTCGGTGTCGGGGCAGTGCCGCAGCACTCCGCCCGCCAGCACCACGGCGGGGGTCAGCGGCTCCGGCGTCAGCCGATCCGCGAGTTCGGCAATGATGGCAGCCATTTCCGCGAAACCCTGGGCATGGCCGCCGAATTGTTCCGCTGCCAGCAGGCCGGTCCAGCCCTGCGCCGCCAGCTTATTCCAGATCCCACGGTCGAACTCCGGTTTGCGGCCCCGCATGCCGCGCACCCGCGACAGCGGCGTTTCCCTCGAGGCAAACGCGAGCGCGCTTTCGCTCACAAGCCGCAGGTCGTCCTGCCGTTGGGTTTCCCGCGCGTCCATCGTCATGCATCGATCTCCGATCTTCGATCTGCGTTATCCGGCAACCATGGCGGCTGCTTTCTTTTCCGGCAAGCGGCTAGATCGCCATCGCCAGCCGGGTGTCCTGATCAATTGCGCGCAATGCATCGATGGGCCGCGAGTTCCGCGCATCGGATGAAATCGAGAATGGTGCGTTCCACGTCGGCAGCGGACAGCGGGCGCGGCAGGCGCGGGTTGATCGGGGAGGGCAGGGCCGAGGCGCCGACCGGGGCTGCGTGCCGGCCATAACGGCCGGAATGCAGGATCTGCAGCAGAATTTTCCGCCCGCCGCATGCACCGCCTGCGGAATCGGCCGCAGGGTAAGGGCGGCGGCGCTGTCCGCGAGCAACGGCCCGCCTTCTTCCATCAGCCCCTCTTCGTTGGGCGAGAAGCCGCCCGTCACGATCAGCCCGCCGCCGCCGCGGGCACGCTTCGCGTAAAACGCCGCCTGTCGCTCGAGCGGGCGATCCATGTGCTCTGGCCGCATGTGCATCGAACCCATCATGATCCGGTTCTGCAATACATGTCGCCCGACCCGCAGCGGCGAAAGCAGGGTCTCGAGTGCTGCGTTGCCGCCGCGCGTTTCAGTGCGATCCAGATCCATGAAGCCCCCAATCCAGGTAACCCGGTCAATCTAACTTAACTAACGTTTGTTTGATAGTTTAAGCGAACTGCGCTACACTTGCAACGACCGCGCGTGGTTACAGTTGGCGTTGCCGCCGGAGTGCCGGCGTCCGGCTCCGGCATTCGGCCGCGGGCGTGTCGTCCACCCATTTACGATCGGGCCGACCGACGCATGACGATAAGGAGACAGCGGGCATGATATTGAGCGAAGACGACCAGGCGTTGCGTGATGTTGCGCGGCGCTTCGCGAAGGAGCGTTTGCGGCCCGGCTACCAGAAGCGCGAGCAGTCGGCATGCATCGACCGCGACCTGGTGCGGCAGATGGGTGCGCTGGGGTTGATCGGGGTCGATCTGCCCGAAGAATATGGCGGCCTCGGCGCGAGCGCCGTAACCGCCGGCATCATTATCGAGGAAATGGCGTATGGCGACTTCAATGTAAGCTACGTGCAGTTGCTGGCCTCGCTCATGGGGATGATCCTGGCCCGCAACGCCAGTCCGGAAATCGCCCGCCACTGGGTCAGCCGCATGATCAGCGGCGACGCGATCGTCGGCCTCGGGCTGTCGGAGCCGGGCAGCGGTTCGGATGCGGCCAGCCTGGCGCTGAAGGCGCGCCGCGAGGGCGAAGAATATGTCCTGAATGGCGAGAAAACCTCGATTACCTTCGCCGACCAGGCGGACGCGGTCGTGCTGTTCGCGCGCACCGGCAAACCCGAGGACGGCGCGCGCGGCATCAGCGCATTCATGCTGCCGCTCGATCTGCCCGGTATCCAGCGCACCCGCTTCGACGACGTCGGCAGCAAGATCATCGGCCGCGGTTCCCTGTTCCTCGATGACGTGCGCATTCCTGTCGCCAACCGCCTCGGCGATGAAGGCAAGGGATTCACCCAGGTGATGCAGGGCTTCGACTACAGCCGCGTGCTGATCGCCCTGCAATGCGTCGCGGCGGCGCAGGCATCGATCGACGAAGCCTGGGAATATGTGAAGGAACGGCAGACCTTCGGCGCGCCGCTGGCGCAATACCAGGGCGTCACCTTTCCGCTCGCCGAGGGTGAAACGCTGATTGCCGCCGCGCGGCAGCTTTGCTACCACGCGCTCGCCTTGCGCGACGCCGGCCAGCCGCACACCGCCGAGGCGGCGATGGTGAAGTGGCTTTGCCCGAAGACCGCTTTCGACGTGATCCATCAATGCCTGCTCACTTTCGGACACTACGGCTGGTCGATGGATCTGCCGCACCAGCAACGGCTGCGCGACGTCATGGGGCTGGAAATCGGCGACGGCACCGCGCAGATCATGAAACTGATCATTGCCCGCGAACGGGTCGGCCGCATCGCCGTGCAATATCTGAAGCAAGAGGGCAAGAAGTGAGCGCCGCCCAGCCGCTGATGCTATCCAGGGCCGGGAAGGTCGGCGTCATCGAACTGGCCCGCCCGGAAAAATTCAACTGCCTGTCGCTCGCCGCGCATTCCGCCATCGATGCCGCGCTCACGCAGTTCGAGCAAGCCGATTCGGGAGTGCGTGCCGTGCTCATCCGTGCCCAGGGAAAGCATTTCTGCACCGGCGCCGATCTGGAGGAGGTGAAGGCGCTGCGCGCCGACCGCGCGAAGCTGGAGGTCTTCATCAAGCAGGGCCATGCTGTCATGAAGCGGCTCGAAGCCAGCCCGCTGCCGGTGGCGGCGGCCGTGCAAGGCCTGTGTCTGGCCGGCGGCATCGAACTGATGCTTTCCTGCGACGTGGTATTTGCCGCCAAGGATGCGCGCTTCGGCGACCAGCATGCGCAGTTCGGCCTGATACCCGGCTGGGGCGGCAGCCAGCGGCTTGCGCGCATCGTGGGAGCGCGCCGGAGCATGGATCTGTTTCTGAGCGCGCGCTGGGTCGATGCGGATACCGCGCTGCAATGGGGGCTGGTGAACTATGTGTGCGAAGCCGATGAATTGCAGCAGGCGGCTCTCGACTACTGCGCGGCGATGGCCGAACGCAGCCGCGCCGGGCTCGCCGCCATGAAGCGCCTGGCGCGCTGCGCGATGGAGATGCCGCTCGAGCGCGGCCTGCAGGTAGAAGCGGAACTCGCGGTAGACGCCCTGCTGTCCGAGGATGTCGGCGAGGGCCTGGCGGCCTTCGCACAGCGACGCGCGCCGGTTTTCAAATCATGATTTGAATTTTTTGACAGACCCAAGAAGACAGCACCAGATGACTATTCTCGATTCCCGCCTTTCAACACCCGAAGAAGATTTTCGTCGCAACCAGGAAGCGTACGCCATCGTCATCGCGGACCTTCATGCGCGGCGCCGGCGCGCGTGCGAAGGAGGCCCGCCGAAAGCGCGCGCCAAGCACGTGGCGCGCAACAAGCTACTGCCGCGCGATCGCGTCGAGGCGCTGCTCGATCCGGGTTCGCCGTTTCTTGAAGTCGCCCAGCTGGCCGGCGAAGACCTGTACGAGGGCGTGCCGCCGGGGGCCAGCATCATTACCGGGATCGGACTGATATCGGGCCGCCCGTGCATGATCATCGCCAACGACGCCACGGTGAAAGGCGGAACCTACTATGGGATGACGTGCAAGAAGCATGTGCGGGCCCAGGCCATCGCATGGGAGCACCGCCTGCCGTGCATTACCCTGGTCGATAGCGGCGGCGCCTTCCTGCCCGACCAGAAAAACATTTTTCCCGACTATGGCCAGTTCGGCACCATCTTCAACAACCAGGTGCGCATGTCCGCCGACCGCATCCCGCAGATCGCGGTGATCATGGGGCCTTGCACCGCGGGCGGCGCCTATATCCCGGCGCTGTGCGACCAGGTCGTGATCGTGCGCGGCCAGGGCTTCATGTATCTGGGCGGCCCGGAACTGACGTTCGCCGCCACCGGCGAAAAAGTCGACGCGGAGTCGTTGGGCGGCGCCCAGATGCATTGCAGCGTCAGCGGCGTGACCGACCATATCGCGGAGGACGACCGGCACGCGCTGGCGATCGCCCGCGAGATCGTGCGCGATCTCGGCGAGCAGCCCGTCGCGCGCCGGCGCCGCGCCGAATCGGTCGCCCCGCGCTCCGACCCGCGCGAGATCTACGGCATCATCAGCCGCGACCCGAAGATCCCGACCAGCACCCGCGAAATTCTTGCCCGTTTCGTCGACGACAGCCGCTTCCACGAATTCAAGCCGCTCTACGGCGACACGCTCTTGACCGGATTCGCGCGCATCCACGGCCATGAAGTCGGCATCCTGGCCAACCAGGGCGTGCTGTTTGCCGAAAGCGCCATGAAGGCGACTCACTTCATCGAACTATGCTGTCAACGCGATATTCCACTGGTGTTCATGAGCGACGTGACCGGATTCATGGTGGGCCGCGCCGCCGAACAGGGCGGCATTGCCAAGGCCGGGGCCAAGATGATTACCGCCATGGCGTCGGCCAATGTGCCGAAGTACACGATCATGATCGGCGCATCCTACGGTGCCGGCTATCTCGCCATGTGCGGACGGGCGTTCAATCCGACGGCGATGTTTGCCTGGCCGACCGGGCGCTCCGCGATCATGGGGCCGGAGCAGGCCGCGCTGGTGCTCTCGCTGGTGCGCCGCCAGATTCTCAAGAGCGAAGGAAAGGAATGGACGCCCGAGGAAGAGGAAGCCTTCAAGGCACCGATTCGCAAGGAGTATGAAGACTTCCAGCGCGCCTACAACTTTTCCTCCAACTTATGGGTCGACGGCATTCTCGATCCGCTCGAAACGCGCGACACCATGGGATTGATGCTCGACCTCGCGGCGCGCGTGCCCGCCAAACCCACCAACTTCGGCGTCTTCAGGATCTGATCATGCATCAAATTAATAAAGTTCTGGTCGCTAACCGCGGTGAAATCGCCTGCCGCATCGCCCGCACTTGCCGCCGCCTCGGGATTCAGGTGGCAACCGTGCATTCCGTAGCGGACCGTTGGTCCCGTCATGTGCGCGAAATCGGTGAATCGATCGAGTTGGGGGGCGCCGCGCCGGCCGACAGCTATCTGAATATCGAGGCGGTCATCGCCGCCGCCAAACGGGTGGGGGCCGATGCGGTCCATCCGGGCTACGGCTTCCTGTCCGAGAATGCCGATTTCGTGCGCGCGCTGGATGCCGCGGGACTGGTCTTCATCGGCCCGACCGCGGGCACCATCGAGCGGCTGGGCGGCAAGGCCAGCGCCAAACTGGAGGCCGCGAAACTGGGGGTGCCGGTGGTGCCCGGAAGCGAAGGCGGCCTGCGCGACCCGCTGGAGGTGGCGGCCGTGGTGCGCGGCATGAAACTTCCGGTGCTGCTCAAGGCGGTCGCGGGTGGCGGCGGGCGCGGCATGGCGGTGGTGGAATCGCTCGACGGTCTCGACATGCGGATCGAAAGCGCCATGCGCGAAGCTGAAACATCGTTCGCCAACGGTGAACTGATCGTCGAGCGCTATCTGCCGCGCGTGCGCCACATCGAAGTGCAGATCGCGGGCGACGGGCACGGCAATGTGATTCACCTGTTCGAACGCGAATGCTCGCTGCAGCGGCGTCACCAGAAGGTAATCGAGGAAGCGCCCGCGGCCGGCCTGTCCGCCGCGCTGCGCGCCAACCTCCTGAACGACGCGTGCCGGCTGGCGGCGGGGCTCGAGTACCGCGGGCTCGGCACGGTGGAATTCATCGTTTCCGGTGACGATTACTACTTCCTCGAGGTGAATCCACGCCTGCAAGTGGAGCATCCGGTCACCGAGGCAATCACCGGTCTTGACCTGGTGGAAATGCAGCTGCATATCGCCGCGCACGGAACACTGCCCCTGACCCAGTCCGCGGTGCTGCTGCGCGGGCATGCGGTCGAGGCGCGCTTGTGCGCCGAAGATCCGCAGGCGGGCTTCCTTCCCGCGACCGGCCGCATCGCCCTGGCCAGCTTTCCCGCCGCCTCGATCCGGGTCGAGAGTGGGGTCGAAAGCGGCGACGAGATCTCGCCGTATTACGATTCCATGATTGCGAAGCTGATCGCACACGGCGCCGATCGCGACGCGGCGATCGCGAGCCTGCTGTCCGGACTGCGGCAGACAAACGTGGTCGGACTGACGACCAATCTCGAGTTCCTGCAAGAGCTGCTGATGCTGGACGAGACGCGCAACGGCACGTTCCATACCCGCCTGATCGACGAGCGCTGGAGCGGCGCGCAAAGCGCCAGGCGCGAACCGCCCGCAGAGCATTTGTGCGCGGCGGCGCTGGTATGTCTGATGCGCTCGCGTTCGCAAGCGGATCTGGGATGCTGGACGTTGTGGCATGGCTTCACCGGATGGCGGCTGTCCGACGGCGCGCAGGCGGTCGGTTCGATGCCGGCGATTGTCCTGAAGTCCGCGGGCAGCGCCTGGCCCTTGCGCTTCTCGGCGCTCGCTGCGGACGGTTCGCTGCAAATTTCCTACGGCGACAAGGCCGACGGCGGACTGTCCATGCGCGCGACGTTGCGCGAGACCGGCCAGAACCGTTTTCTGCTGCAATGCGAAGGGCGCGCACTCGAACTCGCGATCGTCTGGGGCGACGGAAAAGTCCAGCTTGGCAGCGCGCTCGGCGCCGACGTGTTCGACTATGCGCCGTATCTGGAAGGAACCGCCGCCGACGCCGCGTCGAGCGGCCAACTGCTCGCGCCCATGATGGGCAAGGTGGTGTCGGTGCGCGCCCAGGAGGGGACGGCCGTGGTTCAGGGAGAAGTGGTGCTGGTGCTGGAATCGATGAAAATGGAATTGCGCGTTTGTGCGCCGCACGACGGAGTGGTGCGCGATCAGCGTTGCCGTCCTGGCGACATGGTGGAACGCAATGCCGTGCTGGCAGTCGTGGCAGCGGAAAATTAACCCGATAGGAGCCGCAATGAAAGATGTGATTGCCGATTTGCGTGACCTTCTCGGGCGCCTGCCGGCCGGCAGCGAAATCGCGCGCCGAATGAGCGATGCGGGCGTCGCCGCCGGCGACCTGATAACGCTGGGCGACCTGGCCCGCATACCGGTCCTGAAGAAGGAGAACCTTCCTGCGTTGCAGCGCGAGCCGGGCGCCGTCGACGCATTCCTGCCGTTCGGCGGGCTGCGGAAGTCGGCCCGCATTTTCTATTCTCCGGCCGGCATCTTCGACTATGAATCGCGCGACAGCGGACACTGGCGTTCGGCGCAAGTAATCGGCGCGGCCCGGATCGGGCCGGGCGACGTTGTCCTCAATACGTTTTCCTATCACATGACGCCAGCCGCCCGCATGTTCGACGACAGCGCGATCGCGGCCGGCGCGAGCGTGGTCCCCTCGGGGCCCGGCCAGATCCCGATGCAGCTCGATATCATGCGCCGCCTCGGTGTGACCGCCTTTGTCGGCTTGCCAAGCTTTTTGAACATGTTGATCGAGGCGGCGCAGGAACAGGGTCTCGACTGGAAAACCGAATTCCGGCTGTCCAGGGCGATCGTCGGGGCAGAGCCGATTTCGGCCGCGGCCAGGCGGCGCTTCGAGGAGGAATTCGGGATCGAGGTATTTACCATCTACGGCACCGCCGATATCGGCATCATCGGGTACGAATGTGAACGCCACCAGGGCTGGCATGTCGACGACGACATGATCGTGCAGATCTGCGACCCCGACTCCGGCCAGCCGCTCGGCGCGGGCGAAGTAGGGGAAGTGGTGGTGAGCCTGGCGCGCGAACACTATCCTCTGGTGCGTTTTGCCACCGGCGACCTGTCGCGGATGGAGGACGGGCCGGATTCCCGGCCGTGCGCCTGCGGGCGCCATGGCATGCGCCTGACCGGCATACTGGGACGCGCAAATCAGACCGTCAAGGTGCGAGGCATGTTTGTCTATCCGGTGTTCGCAGGCGAGATCGCGCGCGCCCACGACTGGATCGAAGCGGTGCGCATCCGGGTTGAGCGGGCCGGGGAAAATGACGTGATGCGGATTCTCGTGCTGCCGAAATCGGGAGCGCCGGTGCCATCGGACCTTTCATCGGTCGAGAAAACCGTGCGCGAAGTGACCAAGCTGCGCGGCGACGTCGAACTCGCGGATCAGGCGGCATTCCGCCAGAGCGACAAGATCGTGGAAGACGTAAGGAAGTGGGACTAGTCCGGCGGCTTTCCGCCATGGAGGCAAAATTGAGCTACCGATCCGTATTCCGCCCGGCGCTTTTCGACGGGCAAACCATTATCGTCACCGGCGGCGGCAGCGGCATAGGCCGCTGCACCGCTCATGAACTGGTCAGCCTGGGCGCACGGGTCGCCATCGTCGGGCGCAAGCTGGAAAAGCTGGAGAGCGTGCAAGCCGAGATTGCGCTGGCGGGCGGATATGCCAGCACGCACGTCTGCGATATCCGGGACGAGGCTGCGGTCAGGGCAACCGTGAACGCAGTCATCGAAATGCATGGCGCGATCCATGGGCTGGTCAACAATGCGGGCGGACAGTTCCCGGCGCCGCTCAGGAACATTACGTTCAACGGCTGGGAAGCGGTGGTCAGGAACAATCTCACCGGCGGATTCCTGTTCGCGCGCGAGTGCTACACGCAGTGGATGGAGCAGAACGGCGGCGCCATCGTTAACATCATCGCCGATATCTGGGGCGGCATGCCGACCATGGGGCATAGCGGCGCGGCGCGCGCCGGCATGCTGTCGTTTACCGAAACGGCTGCCTGCGAATGGTCGCATTCCGGCGTGCGGGTGAATGCGGTCGCCCCCGGCTATATCGCCAGCAGCGGCTTCGACACCTACAGTCCTGAAATGCAGGCCGAACTGCGCGCCATTCCGGACAAGATCCCATTGCAGCGCTTCGGCACGGAATCCGAAATTTCGGCCGCGGTGGTCTTCCTGCTGTCGGAGGCTGCGGGTTTCATTACCGGTTCCTGCATACGGGTCGACGGCGGCGTGCCGAATGCCCGTCCCGCCTGGAAGCTGGTTCCCCATGACCGGTCGAAAGCCTTCAATGCATTTCCACTTTCCGTTCCGCCCAAATGCCTTTCCGGGGCGGACCACTAGCGAGGAGCAAATTTATCATGCCAAACGATCATCATTCGGACGGTGCCTTGTCGCAGTTTTTGTTGCCCGGCCAGTTCGTGGACAGCGATCACCCGGCCGTCGTCGCCTTCGCGCTACATCACGCCGGCCAGCTGGAAACGCCGCGCGAAAAGGCGGTCGCGCTCTATCATGCGGTGCGTGACGGTCTGCTTTACGATCCTTACCGCATCGATCAGTCGCCGGCAGGATACAAGGCGAGCCATTGCCTCGAGGTTGGGTACGGGTTCTGCGTCACCAAGGCGGCCCTGCTCGCCGCGGCAGGCAGGGCGGCCGGCATTCCTACCCGGCTCGGCTATGCGGACGTGCGCAATCATTTGACCAGCGCGCGCCTCAGAAGCATGTTGGGCACCGATATATTCGCCTTCCACGGCTACACCGACATGTATCTGGACGGGCGCTGGGTCAAGGCCACGCCTGCCTTCAATCTGTCGCTGTGCGAGAAGGCGGGAATCCTGCCGCTCGAGTTTGACGGACTGAGCGACTCGATCTTTCATCCTTTCGATGCAAGCGGTCGCAGGCACATGGAATATGTGCGCGACCGCGGCGTCCATGCCGACGTACCGCGCGATGAGATCATGGCGGCGTGGCGCGAGATCTATCCGCGGTCGTCCGGCTGGGGCGCGGTCGCCGACGAGGCCGATTTCGAGAAGGAAGCCGGCGCCGATGCGCGCAGGGGATAATATCGGCGGCGGATTCGTTGCTAGCCAGCCCGGTAGGCGGATTCACGCCTCATAAAAAGCCTCGTTCCTGTTTGCCATGTCTTTCAATAGTGCCGGCGGCGTAAAGCGCGCGCCATGCCGTGCCGCCAGCGCTTCGCATTCCTGAACGAAACGCTCGACCCCTACCGAGTGAATCTGGCTGACGGGCCCGCCGAGATAGGCCGGAAACCCGCAACCGAGGCACGCCGCAACATCCGCGTCCTGCGGACCGCGGACCACGCCTTCCTCGAGACAGCGCGCGGCCTCGATCGACTGCGCATACAGCAGCCTGCGCCTGACATCGGCTGTATCCGGTTGTTGCGCCGCGCGCGGAAACTGCGCGTTCATGCCGGGCCACAGGCGCTTGTCGCCACCGGCCGGGTAATCGTAAAATCCCTGGCCGGTCTTGTCCCCGAGGCGCGGGAGTCTTTCGATCATGCGCGCGCTGACGTCATCGACGGCAGCCTGCTTGCCAATGCCCTGCGGCAGCTTACCCGCCAGCTGGTCCGCCAGCGCGAGCGGACCGAGCCGCATTCCGGCATGGCGTCCGGCGTTCTCTATCAGCGCCGGTGCGACCCCTTCGGCAAGCATTGCCATGGCCTCGTCGATGTAGGCCGAGGCGACCCGGCTGGTGTAGCAACCCCGGCCGTCATCCACCACGATCGGCGTCTTGCGAATCTTCCTGACGTAATCCATGGCCCTGGCCAGGGATTCATCGCCGGTATCGGTCCCGCAGATAATTTCGACGAGCGGCGTTTTGTCGGCCGGCCCGAAGAAATGCAGCCTGACAGGATGTCCCGGCCGTTCCGGACCCGTTGCAGGTCGGATGACGGGCAGGGCGCCGGGCGCCGCTTCGATGACCAGATCGCAATCGGCAAGATCGGCGATATCGGTGTCCTGGCGCGCCGCCTCGACCGTGGTATCGAGCAGCGCCACCTCCAGCCCGGCCTCGGCCGACGCGCGGGCAATTCCCGCACCCATCCAGCCGGCGCCGATCACGCCGATTTTTCTTATGGAGGACGGCGGCACGCCCTTGGGCCTGCGCGCCAGCTTGTTGGCCTCGCCGATCGCAAAGAACTGCGTGCGGATCATGTTCTTCGCTTCCGGCGACACGGCTAGCTTGACGAAGTGCCTGATTTCGGTCTGTATGCCGGTGTCGATGTCGGTCTGGCACCCTTCGTAGACGCACGACAGGATGTCAAGCGGCGCGGGATAATTGCCGAATGTTTTTGCCCTCAGCATGGCGTTGGCGAGCGTAAAGGTTTCCTGGCCGTGCGGGCTCTGCACTGCGCCGCCCGGCAATTGGAAGCCCTTTTTATCCCAAGGCTGCACGGCGTTCGCCGGGCCATGTTCCAGCAGCCAGAGCCTGGCTTGCGCAAGCAGTTCGCCGGGCGGCACCAGTTGATCCACCAGCCCGGCCTCCAGCGCGCGCCGCGGATCGAGTTTCCTGCCTTCCAGAAGAAAGGGTAGGGCGGCACGCAGACCGATCCGGCGCGACAGGCGCTGGGTGCCGCCGCCGGCGGGGAACAGGCCGATCGTCACTTCCGGCAGGCCGATCAGCGAGCGCGGATTATCGGCTGCGATCCGATGGTGGCAGGCCAGGCTGATCTCATAGCCGCCGCCCAGCGCCGCGCCATTGATGGCCGCGACAAACGGCTTGCCGCAGGTTTCCATGCCGCGCAAAAGCGTATGCAGATTGCCGACGAATTCAGCCACCGCTGCCGGTTCCTTTATCTTCAGCATCATGTTGAGATCGGCGCCGGCGATAAAGTCCGACCTGGCCGATGTGATGATCACGCCCTTGACGGCGGGGTCGGCGACGGCGCGCTGTACGGCCTCCGCAAACGACGCAATCGATTGAGCGTTGAGCACGTTCATCGGGTACTCGGTCATGTTCCAGGTAATACTGGCGATGCCGTCCGCATCGACTGAATAATCAATAATCATTTGCTGGTCCTTGCCGCTGTTCTGTCATGGGTGATCCGGTATGCCCGGCTAGATGCGTTCGATGATGGTGGCCGTACCCATGCCGGCGCCCGCGCACAGTGTGACCAGGCCGGTCGCGAGATTGCGGCGTTCCAGTTCGTCGAGCAGGATGCCCAGGATCATGGCGCCGGTGGCGCCAAGCGGATGGCCCATTGCGATCGCACCGCCGTTTACGTTGATCCTGTCATGCGCTACGTCGAGTACTTCCATGAAGCGCAGGACAACCGCGGCGAAGGCTTCATTGAGCTCGTACAGATCAATATCGGCCGCGTTCATGCCGGCCAGTCCCAGCGCCTTTTCGGCGGCGAAGGATGGACCGGTAAGCATGATGGTGGGTTCGCTGCCAATCGAGGCGAACGACCGGATGCGGGCGCGCGGCTTCAGTCCGAGCCGCTTGCCGGTTTCGGCATTTCCGATCAGCACGGCGCAGGCGCCGTCGACTATGCCGGAAGAGTTGCCGGCATGATGCACATGCTCGACGCGCTCGATTTCCGGATAACGTTGCAAGGCGACCGCATCGAAGCCCAATTGAGCGCCCTGCACGGCAAACGCGGGCGTGAGGCCGGATAGCGACTCAAGCGTCGTCTCCGGCCGGAGATGCTCATCGCGGTCGAGGATGGTAAACCCGTTGCGATCTTTGACCGGCACGATCGATTTGACGAAGCGACCGCTGTTCCAGGCATTCGCCGCCCGTCGTTGACTCTCCAGAGCATAACTGTCCACATCACCGCGCGAATAGCCATATCTGGTCGCAATCAGATCCGCTGAAATGCCCTGCGGCACGAAATAAGTAGGAAAAGCGACCTGCGGGTCCTGCGACCAGGCGCCGCCGGAACTGCCCAGAGGCACCCGGCTCATGCTTTCGACGCCGCCGGCAATGATCAGCGGCGACTGCCCGCACATAATCTTGGCGCTTGCCATATTACAAGCTTCCAGGCCGGACGCGCAGAAGCGGTTGATTTGCACGCCGGCCACACTTTGCGCATAGCCGGCAACCAGCACCGCCAACCGGGCAATGTCGGCACCCTGTTCTCCGACCGGTTCCACGCATCCCATAATCACGTCGTCCACCAGGGTAGTGTCGAGGTCGTTACGCTCGCGCAGTGCGGTCAGTACGGTAACCAGCAGTTGAATCGGCGTGGTCCCGTATAGGGACCCGGATGGCCGGCCCTTGCCGCGCGGCGTACGCACCGTGTCATATATATACGCTTCAGTCACGTATGTCCTTTATAGAAATTTATGGGGGCTGGAATGACCCTTGCGATTTGCCTGTCAACTGCCGCCGGCACTAATGTCATTATAGTGTGTCAAACGTTTGTTAGATTATACCGTCGCGTTGCGAAACAGCGCACGACCGCCTGCCTGGATGCCGATCGGTGGTTACCACGTCCCATTGGTTCATACTGGGGCATGTTCCGCCACAGGCATCGTATGATGGATGAAGCCTTTTGAAATTAGATCTAATTAAAACGAAATAAACAACAAATAACCAGGATTTGGCGGGACCGAGGCGATTAAATCGTAGGGGAACGGTGCGTAGTCGCGCCGCGATATCCGACGCTTCCCGGCGTTTATACTGAATGAAATTAATATTGACATAACGAAATGCGTGGATTATCGTAAGGCCACTATCCGACTCGTTCCAACACCATGTCAAAGCCACTTTCCAACGTACGCGTTCTCGACCTTTCCCGTATACTCGCCGGCCCGTGGGCGACCCAGAACCTGGCCGATCTCGGCGCCGAGGTGATCAAGGTCGAGAAACCCGACTGCGGTGACGATACGCGGCAAATGGGGCCGCCCTTCATGCGAAATCCGGAAACCGATGAATCGGGCGACGCCGCTTATTTCATGTGCTGCAATCGCGGCAAGCACTCCGTGACGATCGATTTCACACAGCCGCGCGGCCAGGCGCTGATTCGCGACCTCGCCAAGACGGCCGACGTCCTGGTCGAAAACTACAAGGTCGGCGGGCTGAAGAAATATGGACTCGATTACGAATCGCTGCGTGAAATCAATCCCGGCCTGGTTTATTGCTCCATTACCGGCTTCGGGCAGACCGGCCCCTACAAGGACAGGGCGGGCTACGATTACCTGATCCAGGGCATGGGCGGTCTGATGAGCGTCACCGGCGAACGCGACGAGCTGCCTGGCGGCGGGCCGCAGCGGGTCGGCGTCGCCGTGTCCGACCTGTTGAGCGGCATGTATGCGACGGTTGCGATACTGGCTGCGCTGCGACATCGCGACCAGGGCGGCGGCGGGCAGCATATCGACATCAGCCTGCTTGACTGTCAGGTCGGCACGCTGGCCAATCAGGGCATAAACTACCTGACCACCGGCGCCGTGCCGCAACGGATGGGCACTTCCGGCCATCCGAACATCGCTCCCTACCAGGTGTATCCGGCGCAGGACGGCCACATCATACTGGCGGTCGGCAACGATGCCCAATTCGTGCGATTTTGCGCGGCGGTCGGTCAGCCGGAATTCGCGGCCGATCCCGCCTTCAGCACGATCCGCGCGCGCGTGGGCAACCGTATCGAACTCAACCGCCGCATCGAGGCAATCACCCGCACGCGCAGCATGGCCGACTGGGTCGCGGCGCTGGAAGCGGTCCAGGTGCCGTGCGGCGAGATCAATACCATCGACCGCGTCTTTAGCGACCCGCACGTCGTGGCGCGCGGAATGCGCGTTGACATCGAGCATCCCCAGTACGGCAGCGTGCCGTCGATTCGCAACCCGATACGGTTTTCCGAAACACCGCTCGACTTCACGGTGGCGCCGCCGGTATTGGGGCAGCATACCAACCAGGTCTTGCGCGGGCTCGGCCTGAGCGACGAAGCCATCGCCTCATTGCACCAGGAAAAGATCGTATAGAGCAGGGCGGTGGACGTCACGCGATCGTTGCCGACTGCCTGTCGCGCTTCGGCCGCGATGGTCTACGCTCCCGGGCGCATACGGCTTAACCATGTGGCGCCGCGCCTCATGCATACGCGGCCCACGGCACGGAATACGGTTTTTAATACTGTCAACAGGAGACAAGATGGGCAGCAAGGTTCGAGGCTTGATCGGAATGGGCGTAGCACTGGCCGCGTCGGCATGGATGGCAACGGCGCATGCGCAGACCTATCCGGCGCAGCAGGTCAGGCTGGTGGTGCCGTTTTCGCCGGGAGGTGGCGTCGACCAGGTTGCCCGCATCCTGGCGCCGGAACTGGCGAAGCGGCTCGGACAGGCGGTGGTTATCGACAACCGGACCGGCGCGAGCGGCGCCATCGGAACCGCCGAAGTAGCGCGCGCCAAACCGGATGGCCACACCTTGCTGATGGTGCTCGACACGCACGCCGTGAACGGCCAGATCATGAAGAACCTCAAGTACGATCCGATCACTTCCTTTGAATATGTAAGCCTTCTCGTCACGCTGCCGCTGGTGCTGGTGGCATCGACCACATTTCCGGCCAACACGGTGCCCGAACTCGTGGCCCAGGCGAAAGCCAACCCGAACGTCTCTTACGGCTCGGCCGGAACCGGGTCGTCGGCCCACTTGGCCGGCGCCACGCTTGCGATGGACTACGGCATCTCGCCGACGCATATTCCATTCAAGGGCGCCGGCCCGCTGATGACGGACTTGCTTGGAGGCCATATCGACTATGCATTCAGCGGCCTGTCGGTCGTCATGAGCCGCATCAGAACCGGCAAGCTGAAAGCGATCGCAGTCGGCTCGTCCGGCCGGCTCGAGCAGTTGCCGGGAGTGCCGGCTGTCAGCGAGTTCGTGCCGAAGTTCGAGGCTACTGCCTGGATCGGCATGATGGCGCCGGCCGGAACGCCGCGCGATGTGGTGGCCCGCTTGTTGGCTACCGTGCGTCAAACCGTTGCAATGCCTGAAATTCGCAAGCAGCTGACCGACAGCGGCTTCGAGATTGTCGCCAGCTCGCCGGAGGAATTCGTCAGGCGCGTGAAGCGCGATACGGAGACGGTATCCTCACTGGTTCAGAAAAAGCTGCTTACTCCCGAATAAGCAGGGCACGACCGATCGCCACCAGGGGCTCGCTACATGTCCGAGCACACCACGACGATCTGCGCATCGCCGCGGCCAACGGACAGATAGATGTGCCCGACGCTGCTGTTGAAATATGCCGATTCACGGGCCTTCAACTCGATCGACTCGCCGCTCTCGAACTGGATTTTCACGCGGCCGCTCAAAACCATCACGAATTCCTGTCCGGGGTGCCGGATGTAATCGGCGAACTGGCCGGGATCTCGCGACAACACCTGCCCGAGCATCGGCGGCATAATCTTGCCGGGAAAATCGGCGCTAAGCATCCGGGAGTTATAGTTCCCGGCAATGTACTGCGTTCCGGCGTTCAGTGATGTCTTAACGACAGTCGGCTGCCGCCCATTGCTTGCGGCGCCAGCCTCTGCGTCGAACAGCCGCGAAACGTCCACCTTGAGCGTGCGGGCGATCGCGCCGAATTTTTCGTAGCTGACGGCGATCTGCCCTAATTCCATTTTCGAGATGGTCGATAGCGCGATACCGCTCTTTGCGGACAGCATCTTTAGCGTCATCTCGCGCGCCTTTCGAATTGCCCGCAGGCGTGCGCCTACTTCTTCACGAGTCACGACTGCGGGCTGCGGCGACTGGCTTGCGCCGCGTTTCTTCTCTGAGCGATCCGATGAAGCCATGTTTTCCTCGTGCGGATAAACGAATGATCCGTGCATTTTTATTGGCTCACCGGCTCTGCCGCCCAAAAGTTCTCCATCGGCGTCAAGCTTATTGCGGTTCCTTGCCCAACGGATCACCGGCGCCGGTTCGTTCGACCAGCAACCCATAGTGCTCGGGACGGCGATGACGCGCGAAATGGAAAATGTTGGCGCGGTAATTGTCGCCGATCGCCATGTCGCAATCGAAACTGATCACTTCATCGCCTTCACCCAGGGTTTTCGCCATGATTTCGCCGGTCGGTGCAACAATGCATGAACCGCCGATCATGTGGGCGCCTTCCTCGACCCCGCTCTTGCCGGCCGCCGCGATCCAGCAGGCGTTCTGGTATGCCGCGGCCTGCAGCGACAACAAATGATGGTGCATCCGCAAGTGGATCGGCTCGTCCCATTGCACATAGCCGGACGGCGTATTGTAGCCGACCATGCCCAGCTCGATGCCCTGCAGACCCATCACGCGCCAGGTTTCCGGCCAGCGGCGGTCATTGCAGATGCACATGCCGATTTTCGCGTCGTCGGTCTGCCATACCGGGAAACCGAGGTCGCCCACCGCGAAGTATTTTTTCTCCAGATGCTGGATCGGCGCCGAATTCTGCGTCACCGCGTCGCCGGGGATGTGGATCTTCCGGTACTTTCCGATGATGCGGCCGTCAGGCCCGACCAGAATGCTGGTGTTGAAGCGGCGCTCGCCGTCGATTTCGCCGTAGCCCAGGTAAAAGCCCATGCCCAGCTGCTTCGCAGCGGTGAACAACGGCTCCGTTGCCGCGCTCGGCATGCTGGTTTCATAAAAGGAATCGATCTCGGCCTGGTCCCGCAGGTCCCAGCGCGGAAAAAACGTCGTCAGCGCCAGCTCCGGGAACACGACCCAGCGCGCGCCCCTGGCATGGGCGGTGTGCAGCATCGCGATAAGGCGCTTGACGACTGAGTCCCGTGAATCGCTGCGCTGCACCGGCCCCATCTGCGCGACCGCCAGTTGAACTATTCGTTGTGTCATGCTGCCTCCCTGTGCAATACCTGGCCTGGAAACGCCCCGGTCGGCGCGTTGTTGTCCCATACCGCGGTTCCGTTCACGAACACCACCTCGATGCCACGCGCCGGTTCGGTTGGGTGGTCAAATGTGGCCGCATCGGCGATTTCCTTCGGATCGAACACCACCAGGTCGGCATATGCGCCTGCGCGGACCACGCCGCGGTCTGCCAGGCCGAACTTGGCGGCTGTCAGGCCAGTCATCTTCCAGACCGCCGTCTCCAGCGGGAACAACTGCTGGCCCTGCGCGTAGTGCCCAAGCACGCGCGGAAAGGTTCCCCACAGGCGCGGGTGCGGGCGCTCATCATGCGGCAAGCCGTCGGAGCCGATCATCGTTTGCGGGAATGCCAGGATGCGCTGCACATCGGCCTCGTCCATCATGAAATAGATGGCGCCGGCCGGCTGGAGCGATTCAATGATGTCCCATTTGGTGGTGCCACGTTCCTTGGCCACTTCATCCAGGTCGCGCCCGGCCAGTTCCGGGAACGGCTTGCACCAGGTGATCACGGTTTTGGCCGCCAGCAGCGTGCGATCCTTTTTGAGCATCGTCGAACCGGCGATATAAGGATAGGCGTCGAGTGACACATCCTGCTCCGCCATCGCCTTTTCAATGATCGCCAGCGTCTCGGTCGAGCGGCCGAAGTTGTTGGCGCCCATGACCTTGTGATGTGAAATCACGACCGGCACGTCCAGCGCGCGCCCGATGAGGAATGTCTCCTCCAGCGCTTCCACGATCTTGTCGCCTTCGTCCCGCATATGCGTGGCGTAGATGCCGTTATGTTCAGTCAAGGGCCGGCACACTTCGATGATTTCGTCGGTGCTCGCGTGTGCCGCCGTCGGATAGAACGTGCCGGTCGACAGGCCGATCGCGCCGGAGCGCATCGCCTCCTCGGTCAGCGCCCGCATCGCGGCCACTTCCGCGGACGTGGCGCCGCGGTCCAGATCGCCCATCACGGCCGCGCGCAAGGTGGAATGACCCACCATGCATGCTGCATTGACCGCCGGCGGCGTCGCGCGCAGCGCGTCGAGGTAGGCGCCGAACGAGCCGAACCGGTAGTCGCCGCCCGTGTCCAGCAGGGTCAGTGGCGCCGGCGGCGCCATGCCCGGCTGCAAATTGAGCGGCGCGAGGCTGATGCCGCAGTTGCCTGTGACTACCGTAGTCACCCCTTGCGACACCTTCGGCGCCATCTCCCGCTTGCGCAGCAGAAGCGTGTCGTCATGGGTATGCGAGTCGATAAAGCCGGGCGCGACGATATGGCCGCTCACGTCGCGGCGCACAGCGGCCGTCGCCGCGGACAGGTCGCCGACGGCGACGATGCGGTCGCCGAGCACGCCGACGTCGGCGCGCACCGGCGGGCGGTTGGTGCCGTCAATGACGTCGCCGCCCGACAGGATCAGGTCGAATTGCTGCTCGCTCATTTGCCGCCCATCCATGCCTGCACCTCGATCTCGACATCGACGTCGAGCGCGAGCTTCGCTTCGACGGTGGAGCGGGTCGGGAAGCCGTCGGTGAAGTAGCCGCGGTATACCTCGTTGAACGCGGCGAACTGGGCAAGGTCCGACAGCCATACGGTCACGCGCACCACGTCGCCGAAGCCGGCCCCGGCCAGTTCAAGCGTTTCACCGATGCGCTTGAGCACGGCGTGGGTTTGCGTCCCGATGTCGCCGCGGACGACTTTACCCTCTTCATCCATGGGCACCTGGCCGGACAGGAACAGGAAGTCGCCTGCGCGCACCGCGCGCGAGAATGGAAACGGGAGGGTGCTGGTGTAACGTTTGATGTCGGACATGGTGGCTCCTGCGTCTTTCACTCGAATGAAATGGATGAGATGGTTAAACGAAATGGCATGCAGCCTGGTGGCCGGCGCCGACGGTCTTGACCGGCGGCGCCTGTTCGGCGCAGATCGGCTGCGCCATCGGGCAACGGGTGCGGAAGGTGCATCCCGACGGCGGCGCTGACGGGCTCGGGATCTCCCCCTTGAGCACCTGGATGGTCTTGCTGTTGCGCTTGCCCACTTCCGGAACTGCGGACAGCAACGCACGGGTATAAGGATGGGTCGGCGTGGAAAACACCGACTCGCGCGGTCCGGTCTCGACAATATGGCCGAGGTACATGACGGCGACACGGTGGCTGATGTAGCGGACAACCGACAGGTCGTGCGAGATGAACACGTACGCCAGACCGAGGTCGCGCTGCAGATCGCGCAACAGGTTGATGACCTGCGCCTGCACCGACACGTCGAGCGCGGACACCGGTTCGTCGCAAATGATCAGTTTCGGGTTCAGCGCCAATGCGCGGGCGACCACGATGCGCTGGCGCTGGCCGCCGGAGAACTCGTGCGGATAACGCGCAGCGGCGTCGGGCCGCAGGCTCACCCGTTCAAGCAGCTCCGCGACACGCTTGTCGATCACATCGCGCGGCGTGCCGAAATTGCGCAGCGGCTCGCCGATTATGTCGCGCACGCGCATGCGCGGGTTCATCGACGAGAACGGGTCCTGGAAGATGAACTGCATGTGCTGGCGCATCGCGCGCAACTCGTTCGAAGGAAGCGTGGTCAGTTCCTTGCCCTGGAACCGCACCGAGCCGCTGGTCGGGTCGAGCAGGCGCACCAGGCACCGCCCGGTGGTGGACTTGCCGCATCCGGACTCTCCGACCAGCCCCAGCGTTTCGCCGGGGTTGACATGCAGCGATACGCCGTCGACGGCGCGCACCACTTTCCTGGGCTGGCCGAAGCCGGAACTGTCGACGGCGAAGTGCTTGCGCAAGTCCCGGACTTCGAGCAGGGGCGGGGTGGCTATAGTGGACGTCACAGCGTTTTTTCTCCATCCAGACGGGCCCAGCACCGCGCGCTTTGCCCGTGTGTGAATTCGACGACAGGCGGATCCTGTTCGGCGCAGATTGCCCGGGCTTCCGGACAACGCGGCGCGAACGTGCATCCGACCGACTTTGGGGTGATCACCGGCACGATGCCGGGGATCTCGGCGAGGCGGGGAGCTTCGCCGGTCCCGTCTCCCTGTTCAATCGTGTACGCCGGCAGCGAGCGCAGCAGCGCCTGCGTGTACGGATGGCGCGGCCGTTCCAGGACATCGTCCACCAGGCCTTCTTCGACGCTCCTGCCCGCATACATGACGATCACCCGGTCGCACATCTGCGCAACGACGCCGAGGTCATGGGTGATCAGCACGATGGCGGTGCCAAGGCGTTTCTGGATATCGCGCAGCAATTCGAGGATCTGCGCCTGGATGGTCACATCCAGTGCGGTGGTGGGTTCATCGGCGATCAGCACATCCGGTTGGCATGCCAGCGCCATCGCGATCATCACCCGCTGGCGCATGCCTCCGGACAGCTGGTGCGGATATTCATTCAGCCGGCGCTGCGGGTCCGAGATCTGGACCAGGTTGAGCAGGTCGATGGCGGCGAGCATCGCCTCGCCTTTGCTCTTGCCCTGGTGCAGCATGATCGATTCGGCGATCTGGCGGCCGACGGTGAAAGTCGGGTTCAGCGACGTCATCGGTTCCTGGAAGATCATCGAAATGCGGTTGCCGCGCAGGCGGCGCATTTCCTTTTCGGACAGCGCCAGCAGGTTGGTGCCGTTGAAGGAAATCGTGCCGCCGGTGATGTTGCCGGCTTTCGCCAGCAGGCGCATGATCGACAGCGAGGTGACGCTTTTTCCGCAGCCCGATTCGCCGACGATGCCGAGCGTTTCTCCGCGGCCGACCGAGAACGACAGTCCGTTGACGGCCACCGAGCGGTCCGGGCCCGCGCCGAAACAGGTGGTCAGGTTGTCTACGCGCAAAACTGCGCCGGATTGAGTTGCCATGGTGTCGCCGTCCATCAGAGTTTGCGGGCCAGGCGCGGGTCGAGCATGTCGCGCAAGCCATCGCCGAGCATGTTGATTGCCAAAACCGTCACCGCGAGGAAAATACCGGGATAAAGAACGATGTGGAACGCGACCGAAATGTAGTTGCGGCCCTCGGCCATCATGTTGCCCCAGGTCGGGACCTGCGGCGGAATGCCCACGCCGAGGAAGCTGAGCGCGGCTTCGGTAAGCACCGCGGAGGCGGCGATGAACGTCGCCTGCACCATCACCGGCGCGAACAGGTTCGGCAAAATGTGGCGCAGGAGGATCGCCGGGACCCGCGTGCCGACCGCGACCGCGGCTTCGACATACGGCTGCTCGCGGATGGTCAGCACCAGCGCGCGCACCAGGCGCACCACGCGCGGGATCTCCGGAATGACGATCGCGACGACCACCGTGGTCAGGCTCGCCCGCATCGTCGCCATCAGCGCGATGGCCAGCAGCACGCCGGGAATGGCCATGAGGCCGTCCATGAACCGCATGATGATGCTGTCGAGCCGCCGGAAATAGCCGGCGAGCATGCCGATCGCCACGCCGATCACGATGGAGAGCACGGCGACCAGGCCGCCGACGATCAGCGAGACGCGCGCGCCCCACACCGTGCGCGCCCAGAGGTCGCGGCCGAGCGCGTCGGTGCCGAACACATGCTCCGCGGAGGCGGGCTTCATGCGGGCCAGCGGATCGATGTCCTGCGGGTCGATCGATGCGAGCATCGGGGCGAACAGGGCGACCAGCACGAGCACCAGAAGGATCGTGCTACCCACCGGCACGTTCAAGTGCCGGCGCATTTGTTTCATAAAAGCGAAAGAGGAAGTCATTGGATGAAGCGCCTGTCAGGATCAATAACGGATACGGGGATCGAACAGCCGGTACGACAGGTCGACAAGCAGGTTGATCAGCACATAGATTCCCGACGCGACCAGCAGCACGCCCTGGATCACCGGGTAATCATGGCGCAGGACGGCGTCAACGGTGAGGCGGCCGATGCCGGGGATCGCGAATACGGTCTCTGTCACCACCACGCCGCCGATCAGCAGCGCGATGCCGACGCCGATGGTAGTGATGATCGGGTTGGCCGCGTTCTTCAGCGCATGCCAGATCACCGCCTTGACGCCAAGGCCCTTGGCGCGCGCCGTGCGGATATAGTCTTCGCCCAGCGCCTCGATCATGGTGTCGCGCGTCATGCGGGTCAGCAGCGCCATGTAAACGAGGCCCAGAGTTGTGCAGGGCAGGATCAGGTGCTTGAAATAGTTCCATAATCCGTCCGACATCGGGCGGTAGCCTTGCACCGGCAACCAGCCGAGCGTCATTGAAAATAAATAGACCAGCAGGTAGCCGATCAAAAACACCGGCACCGAGAACGCCATCACCGACAGCAGCATCACCACGCGGTCCGCGATCGAACCGGCGCGGTAGGCGGCGAGAATGCCGAGCGGGATCGCCATCAGGACGGCGAACGACATGGTCCAGACGGCAATCGAAACCGTGGGGCCGACGCGCTGCAGGATCAGTTCGGACACGGGGCGCTGCGAGGAAATCGAGGTGCCGAGGTCGCCGGTCAGGATGTTGCCCGACCAGATCACAAACTGTTCCAGCAAGGGTTTCTCCAGCCCCATGCTTTTGCGGATCTGCTCGACCTCTTCAACGGTGGCATTGTCGCCCGCCATGACGGCGGCCGGATCGCCCGGAGACAGATGGATCAGCAGGAAGACGAGCACCGCCACCACGCCCATGACGGGGAAAGTGACAAGGATGCGTTTAAGTATGGATTGCATCGACAACCTTCAGGACTTCAAGCGGAAAAGCGGAAACCAGGACCGGGCAGGTCCCGGGCACCGGGCGGGACGCCCGGGCCGGTCTGACGTATGATTACTTCTCGACGTTCCACATTACGGGGATGCCGATCTTCATCGGCTCGTGGTTCTTGAGGCCGCGGGTCGCGTGGATCGGATAGTATTGACCCCACATAACGTACGGCACTGTCTCGTACGCGCGCACCTGTATTTTGCCGGCGAGCTCCTTGCGCTTGGCCGCATCGCCTTCCTTGATCCACTCGGCGCGCAGCTTGTCCAGCTGCTCGTCGCACGGCCAGCCGGGCAGGCTGTTGCCGCACGAGGCGGCCAGCCACGGATTGGTGATCGGCGTCGCCGCGTCAAAGTAGGTGCCGTAAGTGTGGAAGATGTGCCAGCCGCCTTTGTCCGGCGCATCCTTCTTCAGGCGGCGCGCCGCGACCGACGCCCAGTCCATGGTCTGCACGTCGACGTTGACGCCGATTTTCTTCAACAGCGAGATCGTCACCTGGGAAGCGGGGGCCAGCACCTGGTCGGTCGCGTACAGCACCACCACCTTCTCGCCCTTGTAGCCGGATTCCTTCAGCAACTGCTTCGCCTTGTTCAGGTCGGCCTTGCGGAACCGCTCGGAACCGGTCGTGATTTCCGCAGGCGTTTTGCAAGTGTACATCGAGCCGCAGTACTTCATGCGGTACTGGTCCGGATAGCCCAGGGCAGCCGTGTAGGTCTCCTGGTCGACCATGTGGTACAGCGCCTGGCGCGCCTTGGCGTTATTAAACGGCGGATGCAGGGTGTTGATGACCATCATGCCCTGTGCGGGCGACGACGTATTGAGCTGCACGGCCTTGTCGGCTGCAAGCGAGGGCACGAAGTCGGGCGTGACTGATTCGATCATGTCGATTTCGCCGTTTTTCAGCGCGGCGGCCGCGGTATTGCCGTCGGGGATATAGAGCCATTCAACGCGGTCAACCTTCACCACCTTGCCGCCGGCCAAACCGTCAGCCGGTTCGCTGCGCGGCACGTATTTCGGGTTCTTCACATAAACGACCTTGTTGCCAGGAACCCATTCTTCCTTGACAAACAGGAACGGACCGGAGCCGACCATCTCAGTCACTGCCGTGTTGATATCTGTCTTCGCCAGGCGCTGCGGATAAATGAACAGCGGATTGCCGGACGGCTTAGACAGCGCGTCAAGTACCAGGCCGAACGGCTCCTTCAGTGTCAGCGAGAACGTCTCGGCGGAATCCGCTTTCAGCTGTGCGCCGGCGGCGAACATCGCGCGTCCGAGGTTGTCCTTCTTGCCCCAGCGCTCGATCGAGGCGACTGCGTCGGCTGCGGTGACCGGCGCGCCGTCGGAGAACGCCAGGCCCTTGCGGAGCGTGAAGGTCCACTTCAAGCCGTCCTTGGTCGACGACCACTTGTCGACCATCTGCGGCTTGATCTCGCCCTTGCTGTTCTGGGCGAACAGGGTGTCGAACACCATGTAGCCGTGGTTGCGCGTGATGTAGGCGGTGTTGAAATGGGCGTCCAGGGTTTTCAAGTCCCCGGTCGGCGCCATTTTGATCGTTTTGGTTTGGGCCAGCGCCACAGGCGACGACACGGCGATTGCGGTGAGAAGCGAGGTGAAAAGCGACGCAATCGCAATGCTTCCGGCAGACTTTATTTTCATGTGTTCCTCAACAAGGGCTTGGTGGGTAGGAGGCGCAACGGCTGTCTCATGGCGGACTTAGAAAGGCCACTTCGGCAGCCTGATTTTCTTGAACGGCAGCGACTTCAGGTCTTGCGTCACGGCGCCGGGCGATTCAACGTAAATGATCTTCCTGGCCACCTTGGAGAAGGACGCATGGAAGTGCTGCGACGATTTCACCACGATGATCCTGAGCTGGCCGTGGTCGAGGCCGAACTGGGTGAAAAGGTCGACATCGAATGCCTGCGTGCGGGTCGAGTTCAGAACCACGAACACGCCGTTGCATTCAATCAGCGCGCTGTCGCCCATCGGCGCGACCGTGCCGGACAAACCGGTCATCGCCGCGTTGCGCCGTAGCTTATGGATGGTCCAGGTGGCGTCCAGAGGCTGTCCGGACACGGGCGCGATCTTGCCGCCCACGCGCAGCGCCAGCCGCGCTCCCTCGCCCGCTTCGAAACAGATCTGAACGGCCACCGGGTCCCACAGCGGTCCGATGGCGATATCGCGAATGCCGCGTTCAAGCGCGCGGCGCAGCACGAAGGTGGAATCGCTTGGCGCGCCGCCGCCGGCGTTGTCGGCGGAGTCAGCCAGCACGACCGGCGCTTCGCCATGCGCCAGCGCCTGGTCGAGCGCGTCATCCACGCCAGGGTAGCCGGGATTGAGTTGATCGCGGAAGCCGATGATTTCCTCGCCGAGCCTTTGCGCCAATTCGGCCGCCTGCGCTTGATTCGATTCGGTGTAGACCAGCACCCTGGTTCCCATGTCCGGCGTGTCGCCCCACGGGAATCCGTGCGCGACCGAGATCGACAGCACGCCGTCGCGACCTTCCATGGCCTGGATTCGGTCGACGAAACCGCGCATCGGCTCGCGCGACGTGTGCATCATCGCGATCTGGCGGCAGTCAAACACCGCATGGGTCGGGTGGATGCGGCCTTCATGCCTGGCGACGCACAGGTCCACCAGTTCGAAGGCACGGTCCAGCACGTCGGTGTGCGGATATTCCTTGTAGAGGACGACCAGGTCGGCGCCATCGGTCTTTGCTTGCGATAAATGGCAATGCGGATCGAGTTCGACGCCAATCACGACGTCGGCGCCGACGATGTCGCGGACCCGGGCGATCAGGTCGCCTTCGCAATCGTCATACCCGTCGGCGACCATCGCGCCGTGCAGGCCGAGCAGGACGATGTCGACAGGCAGTGCCTGGCGCAAGTCGCCGAGAATCTCATCGCGCAGCGTTTCGTAGGCATGGCGCGTGGTGATACCGCTCGGCATGGCGCCTGCGACCGTGCCTTCCTTCAGCGTCCAGTCCTTGCCCATGGCGCGCTGGCGAGCCGCCCACAGCGGCCCCGCGAAAAACTGCATCTCGTCCGGGTGGGTGCCGGCCGGATAATAGCCGCGTTCCTTGAAAGCCTCGAGCCCGGTCGGAAGCGGACCGAACGTGTTGGTTTCCGTGGCTAGTGTGGCGGAAAAAATGATCATGCCATCTCGTCTTTTGCTGTTAAGTTCGAAAGAATTGGAGGGCGTTCAGCGCAGGCGCTGTGGGGAAAGCACGTCAGCCTGCACGCCGAAACGCGCGAGGTGCTCCGGCATGGGCCGCTTCAACAGCAACGACGCCGCCAGCTCGGCGGCCGCCGAAGCGGTCTGGATGCCGTATCCGCCTTGCGCGGCAACCCAGAAAAAATTGGGGGCGTGGTTGTCCGCGCCGATAACCAGGTCGCCGTCGCGCACGAACGAACGCAGCCCGGCCCAGATGTGACGTGGCCGGCGAATCTGCATCGTGGTGACTTCCTCGATATGGTAGATGCCGGTCGCAACGTCCAGTTCTTCCGGCTGCACGTCGTGCGGATCGACCGGATCGGCATTGGCTGGCGAGCCGAGCAACTGGCCGGCATCCGGCTTGAAGTAGTAGGTTTCATCGACGCCGATGACGGCCGGCCACGATGAAATGTCGCAGTCTTGCGGCGGATCGAACGTGAAAGCGGTGCGGCGTTTGGGCTGCAAGCCCACTGGCTTGACGCTCGAGCGTTCGGCCACGACATCGGCCCATGCGCCTGCGGCGTTGACGAGCGTCGTCGCGGTGAGTATGCGGCCGTCGCCGAGAACGACGGACCATGCGCCGTTGGCGAAAGTGGCGGACGCCAGTTCGGCGTCATTTACAAGCTCGCCTCCATTCATACGGAACCCGCGCAGGTAGCCTTGGTGCAATGCGTGCACGTCGATATCCATCGCGTCAAACTCGTACGCCGCGCCGCAGATTAGTTCGCTGCGCAGCGCCGGCACGCGTTCGCAGACTTGCTGCACTGTGAGCCGCTCGACCTGCGGGGATGTCTTCAAGGCGAGGGTCATCGCATCGGCCAGTTCCTGCTCTTGCCCGACCTTGGCCAGGTGCATCACGCCACGCGGCGTGAGGATTGGATGGTCGGTGAAGCCTTCCGGAGGAGTAATGTAGAACGCCCGGCTTGCGCAGGTCAGCGCGCGGATCATGGGCGTGCCGTAGGTCTCAAGGAAGAGGGCGGCGGATCGTCCGGTGGAATGATAGCCAGGCTGTGATTCGCGCTCAAGCAGCGCCACCCGGGCATCGGATGCCAATTGATACGCCAGAGATGCGCCGGCGATGCCTGCACCCACAACAACAAAATCGTACAGCACTGGGACTCCCTGATTATCTGATATGAGAATTCTCGTATATGCGAATATTGCGGCGTGAGTACTTGCTTGTCAAGTGACAATTTCCTGAGGTATGTTGTTCCAGGAAATTCTCGGTTATGTCACATTGAGTCTTGGTTGATGAAGTTCGCTCGTTTAAGTGCGCGGACACAGTCCGCCCACTGAGCGGGTTTTTTATGGTCGCCTGAACGCGCCAAAAAGTGGTGATGCCGCCTTCAAATGATGGCATGTCACCCGTATATCGCATGTGCTGGCCGTAGATAGTGGGCCGGATGTCGTTCGCCGCAAGGCCGTGCCCCTCCGGCCCGGCGCTCAAGGCGAGGCGTGAATATGCCGTGTTTGCGGCGCGTGCCGTGTGCTGTCGAGATAATGCGCGATCGCCTGCATGCAGGTCGTCTGATACCGCATTAAATTGGCGGTGCGCATCAGCTCGTCGCCGACGCTGGCGATCCGTGTGTCATCCAGGTCGTGCGAATGCCCGGTCACCACGAAACAGCCAAGATTGTGGTTCTGCCAGGTGGCGATGTTTGCCGAGACGGCGGTCAGCCCGGGATGGTGTTCCTCGCGCGCGATCAGATATCCGCGCTCGCCGGCTTCGGCCAGGTCCTTTTCGAGCAGTTCCGGCGTCGTCAACGTCTGCGGCGTATATCGTGTGTACGGTCCCGGGCCAATCAGCTCCTGCCACGCCGGGGACCCCAGGCTGTGAAGCAAGGCTTTGCCCGAACCGGAGGCGTGCCGCGGCCCGGTCAGCCAGGTGCTGTAAAACGGGGCAAGCGAGCCGGGGCTCTGGGCGATGTCGATCGCGATCCGTTCCGTGTCGACGTACAGCACCAGCACGACCGATTGCTTTAGCTTTGCCGACAACTCGTGCAGGATGGGACCGGCTTCGCGGCGCAACTGTTTCATGGGGTGCATCAGCGGCAGCGGCATCAGCGCTTTCGGCGAGCCCACATAGCGCTTGCCGTCGCGGGTGCGGATTACATACTTGCTCTCTTCCAGCGTACGCAGCAGCCGCATCGTCGTGCTTTGATCCAATTGCGCCTGACTGGCGATTTCTGACAGCGCCAGCGGTTGCGGCGCAGCCAGCACGATATCCAGAACGGCGAGGCCGCGCCCCAGCGCGCCACCCGATCCCACGCGATCCTTCTCCAGGCTATCGGACTTCGCGTTCGCCTCGGCTGCCTTTTTTGCCTTCACAAATTACTCCTCGGTTGATGCATTGGCGATGTGCATTAGGTCGTCAAAAAGCGACGTGGTCGCATCTCATCCTTCTTTTTACTGCTGTTAGTTGCAGATTGCGCCATTGGTGCCTGTGACACCCATGCTGCAATTATAAGTGAGGTAATAAAAGAAAATGAAAAGATCATTGCATTTTTTTCGTTATAGCGTCTTTGCCGTAAATGAGAGTGGCCATAACGCGCAAGGCCGCGCCAAGCTGGCATGACGGTCCGGTTGAATGCCACCAGGGAGGGGCCAGGCTAAGCAATTTATGATGCATTGCAAAATAACTAGATCATAAAAATAAGAGTTAGCCTTATTTTTTGAAAAACTTATTGCATTTGGCTG
>JAQGMO010000206.1 GCA_028292315.1 Herminiimonas sp.
TTGTACCGGGTATCGAAAAACGCAACCGTTGGATGCCGGAGGCGAAAGGATGCATCGCCGAGAAACCATTGGCCGGCTTTCCATCACGCATAATCCTGAAAACCGTGTTTCGCCAAATTAGAATAACCGTTTGCGCTGGCAAGTAGAATCTATGTAACCGTTCGTGAAAAACGGTTCCTTCAATTCTGTGAAGTGCGCGCCGCCGGCTGGCGCGGCTCACTGCTGCTTAGTTTTGATAGGCCTGTTTAGTCCTTCGTATGGCCTGGACGGCACGCCGGGCAGAGGGATCCTGAGCCTGATCCGGGACAAATACGGCGCGCAGGCGCACTATGCGGTGGCGGACGGGATCTCGCTGGCAGGACCGGCCGCAGCCGCCTGGCCTCTTCACTGACATGCATACAAGGAGAAATCAATATGACAATAGAATCAGGCATTGCCACATTCCGGAGGCTGCTACTGGCAGCATGCGTTGTAACCCTGGCCGCGTGCGAAACCGTGCAGACTACCCAGGGCGGCGTGGTAGGCGTCAACCGCCCGCAGCAAATGGCGATTTCAGCGCAAACGATCGAACAGGCGTCGAACGAGGAATATGCGAAGTTGATCGCACAAGAACAGCAAAAAGGAAATCTTAACCGCAATCCGGCCCAGGTCAGCCGCGTGCGCGCGGTAGCCAATCGGCTGATCCGGCAAGTGCCCGCTATCCGGCCCGATGCGCAGCGATGGAACTGGGAAGTAAACGTGCTGACCGCCCCGGAAGCCAACGCCTGGTGCATGCCGGGCGGAAAAATCGCGGTGTATACCGGCCTGCTCGAAAAACTGCAACTCACCGATGATGAACTGGCTGCGGTGATGGGACACGAAATGGCGCATGCATTACGCGAACATGCGCGCGAACGGGCGTCCGAGCAATCGCTCGCGGGGGTAGGCATTTCCATCGTGTCGGCGGTCGCCGGGCTGGGCGACCTGGGCCAGAAAGGCATGGAATATGCCTACATGGGCTTGCGCGGCTTGCCGAATTCGCGCTCTCACGAAACGGAAGCCGATCGCATCGGCGTCGAGTTGGCGGCCCGAGCCGGATACGATCCGCGCGCGGCAGTCACGTTGTGGCAAAAAATGGCGCAGGTTGGCGGCGACGCGCCGATCAAGTTCCTGTCCACCCACCCGTCGCGGGAAGACCGCCTGAGCGACCTGAGCGTTTATTCGCAGCGCGTGATGCCGCTTTATGAACAGGGGAAGAAAACGAATTGATGCCGGCAAGGCCCGATTGCGTGTGATCGGTCGCCCGTTCCAGCGGATGCGTCAGTGCCGTTCTGCGGCAATCGATCGGTATTGCATCTAAGGAATAAAAATATGACTGTATTTATGGCTGTACTTATGATTGTTGGCTCCAGCTTAACCTATTGGAACTTAAAATTACTTTCTGTTACTTATATTTAAGCAATATTTTAAAAGGTAACGGTGATGAACAAGATCATGGCATCCGCAGGGCGGATATTTTTGGGCGATCCCAAGATTGCCAAGCCGAAAGCAATCGGAACACGTGGCGCGACAATTGCCCGGCCCGGAATTCGCCGTGTGCTGGCAAGCATCAAGAGAGAAGTGACTTTTGCCATCCGCTCCAGGATTTTGCGCGGTGATGATCAGGCCAGACTTGTTCTGCGACACGCGACCGATAAAATTGATCGCCGAATGAATGATTTTCTGGCTTGCCTGAAAGACGGCCGTCCGGTGGAATCGGCGTTTCACTCGCTTTCGCACGCTGCCCAGCAAGCCAGCGATTTGCACCTTGACTCGGGGATAGAGCGCGTGACTGACGATCTTTCCAAGTTACCCAGCCAATACATTGTCGATGCTTTCGCCAGAAAGTGCCTCAATGCGACGGGCCTGTGTGGGGTCGCACTCGACACAATGCCAGAATTGCTTGCTACCCTGAAATCACCCCATACCGGTCCAGATGCGTCGCTGCGACACGTGCTGAACGACCTTTTTAGGGAGGCATACCAGCGGTTTAATACTTTGATCGATAACTCCGATGGAACGCTCGATAGCGGCCATGCGATGCAGCTCATGGATTGCGCTGACGTATTCCGGCGCTACGGCGCCGATAGGCTCGCCGACAAAATAAAAGAAAAAGTGGTTTCATTTTACCTTCCGGATGCTGTCGAGAATATAAAGCATGCTTTGAAAGGTCTGAAACAGGGCGACCCATCGATTGCTGCGGAAGAAAAGTTGATTGCGATAAGCGAATTTCTTGAGAAGATAGCAAAGGTCGACGTGAAAATCGTCGACGATTTGATTTTCAAGGGAATTCAAACCGTGCTGGAAGATTTGCCTGCCAATGAAGTGATTGGTGTTTTGTATAGAGTGTCGTCGGAAGCGACGCTGAAACTGCGCGGCAATCTGAGAAATCGGATTGCGTCCACCCTTGAAGCGGACGCCTTGCCCGATAATGCCCGATCGAATGCCGGTTTCGTCACGCCCCTGAGCGTACTCTCCAGTATCAGGGCAGCAGTGTCCAGGCACTTTGAAACGCGCACTTCGGATTTGGATATTGATTACCCCGAGTGTAGCAGCGCGCAGTTGACGACTTATGCAAATCTGTTTCGGAGCTATAACCTGCACCGGTATAGCAAGACTATCGACGCGGAAATCGTGAAACGCGTCGTGCCGCAAATTGCCGAACAAGTTTCTCGTGCACTGGATGCAATTGCGGAACAAGCGACCCCGGTAGAAATAGAAACGGAATTTCGAGTGCTCGCCGAATTGATCGATGGCGTAGACAAAAAGGTCGCGACGTCGGACAAATTGCTCGGCATCGCGTTCGCTGAAGGCATGAAGACGATGCAGTTGGCGGATATGATTGCGTTGCTGGACCTGGTATCACCCGATAATACGGCAGCGCTGCGGGCGCTTTGGCAAGACAACAGACGACGCGCGGTAGAACGCTTTGACCCCCAAAGCAGCAAGCTGCCGGGTCACATCGCGAATAACCGCGATACGCTCGATCATGAAGGGCGTACTGCGGCCAACGTTTACAAGATGGAGCTCCGGGTGGACAAAAGTACGCCTTCTAGCCTCCTTGAGATTTTCATCAGCGAACCTGCCGCTTTTTTCAGCGAGTGCTATAGCAGTCGAGGTGAGGGACTGGCACGCTTTCAGGCAGAGGTGGCGCGTCTCGATTATGAAACGCTGGTCGCGTACTTTGAAGTACTTCGCAGCCACAACCTTGAGCCGCAGACCAGGGCGCTTGACGAAGAAGCACGCAGACGAAGTGAGGCAGCGCAGGCGGAATGAATTTCCAATAGTGAAGGACAGCATGGTCTGAGCGGCCGCCTGGATGAAATCCGGCGGCTGGATACCCCGGTGTCCGTCGCATGATTTTTTGATAATCCTTCCGGTATGGCCGCCTTTCGGGCGATCTCCTTCTCCGGTTCCGTTTCAGGCGCCGGGTGCGCCACTTCGCGGCGTAATCAATAACACGGCGCCAACCCCAATCCAGGTCTCACCAGCTTTCATGGTATTGCCGACCACTAATATGGCATAATCGGAGTCTATTTCCACCGATCCGGGCGCCCTTTTGCGCGCCATACAACCATGGCCCAAACACTCTACGACAAACTCTGGGAATCGCACGTTGTCGACACTGCCGACGACGGTACTACCATTTTGTACATCGACCGCCACCTGTTGCATGAAGTTACCAGTCCGCAGGCGTTCGAAGGACTGAAGCTGGCCGATCGCCAGCCGTGGCGCAATGAAGCGAATCTGGTAGTCGCCGATCATAATGTACCGACTACCGATCGCGCGAATGGCATTGCCGATCCGATCTCGCGACTGCAGGTCGAAACTCTCGATGACAATGCAAAAGTGTATGGGCTGACCTATTTCGGCATGAATGATCGGCGCCAGGGTATCGTCCATGTCATCGGACCGGAACAGGGCGCGACCCTGCCGGGCATGACCGTTGTCTGCGGGGATTCGCATACTTCGACCCATGGCGCGTTCGCCTGCCTGGCGCACGGCATCGGCACCTCGGAAGTGGAACATGTGCTGGCGACGCAAACCTTGCTGACCAAGAAATCCAAGGCGATGCTGGTCCAGGTCGACGGCGCCTTGCCGAACGGCGTCACCGCCAAGGATATCGTGCTGGCCGTTATCGGCAAGATCGGCACCGCCGGCGGCACCGGCTATGCGATCGAATTCGCCGGCTCGACGATCCGCGGGCTGTCGATGGAAGGCCGCATGACGGTCTGTAACATGGCGATCGAAGCGGGCGCGCGCGCCGGCATGATCGCGGCCGACGATGTCACCATCAACTACGTCAAGGGCCGTCCGTTTGCGCCGGTGGGGCCGCATTGGGACCGCGCGGTTACGTACTGGCGCACGCTGCATTCGGATCCGGGCGCCCGTTTCGACCTGGTCGTGACATTGAACGCCGCCGAAATCCGGCCGCAGGTAACCTGGGGCACCTCGCCCGAGATGGTGGTGGCGGTGGACGGCCGGGTGCCGGATCCGGACAAGGAAAAAGATTCCGGCAAGCGCGAAGCCATGGAAAAGGCGCTCGCTTACATGGGACTGAAGCCCAACACCGCAATCGCCGACATTCGTATCGACAAGGTATTCATCGGTTCCTGCACCAATTCACGGATCGAGGATTTGCGTGCCGCGGCGGCAGTCGTGCGCGGCAAATTCCGCGCTTCCAACGTCAGGCTGGCAATGGTGGTGCCAGGCTCGGGCCTGGTCAAGGCGCAGGCCGAGCGGGAAGGGCTCGACAGGATTTTCATGGACGCGGGTTTCGAATGGCGCGAGCCGGGTTGCTCAATGTGTCTCGCCATGAACGCCGACCGGCTTGAGCCGGGCGAGCGCTGCGCCTCGACTTCCAATCGCAACTTCGAAGGGCGGCAAGGCGCCGGCAGCCGTACCCACCTGGTTAGCCCGGCAATGGCCGCGGCGGCCGGCATCGCCGGGCATTTCGTCGACATTCGTTCCTTGTAGGCGCACCCTTATTCCTAACCCTATTCAAACGTCATGAAAAAATTCACTCTCCATGATGGACTGGTTGCGCCGCTCGATCGCGAAAATGTCGACACCGACGCCATCATTCCAAAACAGTTTTTGAAGTCGATCAAGCGCTCCGGTTTCGGCCCCAACCTGTTCGATGCCTGGCGTTACCTGGACATTGGTGAACCCGGTCAGGATAATTCGAAGCGGCCGCTGAATCCCGATTTCGTGCTGAACCAGGCGCGCTACCAGGGCGCGTCGCTGCTGCTGGCCCGCAAGAATTTCGGTTGCGGGTCGTCACGCGAGCACGCGCCATGGGCGCTTGAGCAATACGGTTTCCGGGCTGTGATCGCGCCCAGTTATGCCGACATTTTTTTCAATAACTGCTACAAGAACGGCTTCCTGCCGATCGTACTGCCGGAAGCGGTCGTCGATCATCTGTTTAACGAAACCAAAGCCTTTCCTGGTTTTCGCCTGGTGGTGGATCTGGAAAAGCAGATGGTCAGCACGGCTAATGGCAGCGAATCCTGGATATTTGAAATCGATGCATTCCGCAAGTATTGCCTGTTGAACGGCCTCGACGATATCGGCCTGACCCTGAAGCAGTCGGACAAGATCCGCGCTTTCGAGGAACGCCACCTGGCGCAGCAGCCATGGCTTGCCAACACGATTTAACGCATTTCGATAACGTATTTGAGTAACTTGGCCGGCGACGAAACAAGCATGAAAATAGCAATTTTGCCAGGCGATGGCATCGGTCCTGAAATCATCGAGCAGGCGCTCAAGGTAATGAACGCGCTCGATGAAAAATTTGAAACGGAAAGCGCGCCGGTCGGCGGTGCCGGCTATGCCGCGCACGGACATCCGCTGCCGGAGGGAACGCTCAAACTGGCCAAGGAAGCCGATGCGGTATTGTTCGGCGCGGTCGGCGATTGGAAATACGATACGCTGGATCGTCCGTTGCGCCCTGAACAGGCGATCCTGGGCTTGCGCAAGAATCTTAATTTATTTGCCAACCTGCGGCCGGCAATCCTGTATCCCGAGCTGGCCGGCGCCTCGAGCCTGAAGCCGGAAATCGTGTCCGGCCTCGACATGCTGATCGTGCGTGAACTGACCGGCGATATTTATTTCGGTCAGCCGCGCGGCGTGCGGGCTGCGCCAGACGGTCCGTTCAAGGGTGAGCGCGAAGGCTTCGACACCATGCGCTATGCGGAACCGGAAATTCGCCGGATTGCGCATGTGGCGTTCCAGGCCGCGCAAAAACGCGGCAAGCGCCTGACCAGCGTCGACAAGGCCAACGTGCTCGAAACTTTCCAGTTCTGGAAGGAGATCGTCACGGACGTGCACAAGGAATATCCCGATGTCGAGCTTGACCATATGTATGTCGACAATGCAGCCATGCAACTGGTGCGCGCGCCGAAAAAATTCGACGTGATCGTGACCGGTAATATGTTCGGCGACATCCTGTCGGATGCGGCGGCGATGCTGACCGGTTCGATCGGCATGCTGCCGTCGGCTTCGCTCGATGCCAGCAACAAGGGACTGTATGAGCCCTCGCATGGTTCGGCGCCCGATATCGCGGGAAAGGGCATAGCCAATCCGCTCGCCACCATCCTTTCGATGGCGATGATGTTGCGCTATTCGCTGAATCGGCCTGAACAGGCCGACCGCGTCGAGGCCGCCGTCAGGAAGGTGCTGGCGGACGGCTTGCGTACCGCGGATATTCATGAAGAAGGAACCAGCCGGGTCGGCACTGTGGAAATGGGCGATGCCGTTATAAGGGCGCTGGCGCGTTAAACTGGTGATATGAAACTGGTGGTATCAAACAGGTAGCCTGAAGCAGGCGATATACATGGCGGGTCCCACCCGCCTCTGATGATCGACGACGACAGTGGGTGGGACCCCTGTCCGTTTTAGGAAAGATGATGAAACTGGTTGGATTGGTCGGTTGGCGCGGTATGGTCGGTTCGGTATTGATGCAGCGTATGCAGCAGGAGGGAGATTTTGCCCATATCGAACCAGTGTTTTTTTCGACTTCGAATGCCGGCGGCAAGGCGCCTGCAATGTCGAAAAATGAAACTTCCCTGAAGGATGCCAACGACCTCGACGCGCTGCGCAAGTGCGACATCATCATTACCTGCCAGGGCGGCGACTACACCAGTGAAATCTTCCCGAAACTGCGGGCGTCGGGCTGGAACGGCTACTGGATCGATGCGGCATCCACCCTGCGCATGAAGGACGACGCCATCATCGTCCTCGATCCTGTGAATCTGGGCGTGATCAAGTCGGCCCTGGCGCGCGGCGTAAAGAACTACATCGGCGGCAACTGCACCGTGTCCTGCATGATGATGGGGCTGGGCGGCCTGTTCCAGCACGACCTGATCGAATGGATGACGTCGATGACTTACCAGGCGGCGTCCGGCGGCGGCGCACAGCACATGCGCGAATTGCTGACCCAGTTCGGATCGATCAATGCGGAAGTGAAGTCCCTGCTCGACGACCCGGCTTCCGCCATCCTCGAGATCGACCGCAAGGTGCTGGCAAAGCAGCATTCGATGAATGCCGATGAAACCCGGAATTTCGGCGTGCCGCTCGGCGGCAACCTGATTCCCTGGATCGACAAGGATCTCGGCAACGGCATATCGCGCGAAGAATGGAAGGGCGGCGCCGAAACCAACAAGATTCTCGGTCGCGGCGAGGCGTTCGGCGCATCGGCCAAGCCGGCGATCGCCGTCGATGGACTGTGCGTCCGGATCGGCGCGATGCGCTGCCATTCGCAGGCGTTGACGATCAAGCTTAAAAAAGACGTGCCGCTCGATGAAATCAACGACATCATCGCCAGCAATAACGAGTGGGTCAAGGTAGTGCCGAATACCCGTGAAGCATCGATGACGGACCTGACGCCGGCCGCCGTAACCGGCAGCCTGACGATTCCGGTCGGACGGATGCGCAAGATGCAGATGGGCGGCGATTACCTGTCGGCTTTCACCGTCGGCGACCAGTTGTTGTGGGGTGCGGCCGAGCCATTGCGGCGCATGCTGCGCATTGTCCTCGACAATTAAAGAGGATTGTCGCAATTCGGTCACGCTGTTGCCACTGCGCAACACTAACCCGCCAGCGTCGTATGGACACCCGCACTGGCGGGTTTTATCTTGGTTGCGAAAGCGGTTGCGCTTGCACGCCTAAGTTCAGGATGATAAGGTGAAAGTTCCCCGACCTATGCAAAATTGTAGCTTTGCTTGCGTTACAACAAGATAAGCACCGGAATCCAATTTATGCCACATAAAATGAATGTAGAACCCAACCCGAAAATGCTTTCTTTTCGTCTGAAAGCACTTGGCGCGGCCGTTATTTCAGCAGTGGTGTTATCCAACGCAGGCGCGGCCGGACTCGGCAAGCTGACCGTGTTATCCGCTCTCGGTCAACCGCTCAATGCGGAAATCGAACTGACCTCGGTAACTACGGAAGAAGCCGGTTCACTGGTCGTCAGGCTGGCTTCGGCCGATGCGTTTCGGCAGGCAAATATAGACTTCAATCCGGCGCTGCTCGCATTGCGTTTTGCAGTCGAGCAGCGCAATGGCCGCCAGGTGGTCAAGGTCACTTCGGCCCAGCCCATCAACGAGCCGTTCGTCGACATGCTGCTCGAAGTAGGCGGCGGCAGCAGCCGCCTGGTGCGCGAGTACACTTTCCTGCTCGACCCGCCGGACTTGCGCAGGACGCAGCCGCCGCAGGTGGCGGCAGCCTCAGGCGCAACCGCACCACCGGCTTCGCGCGAATCTGCGCGGGCGCCGCAAGCCGCGGCGCCCGCCGCAGCGGCACCGGCGCGCCCC
>JAQGMO010000209.1 GCA_028292315.1 Herminiimonas sp.
AACCGGCTTCTTGCCATGCCTTGTTGCGGGCGCACGCTGTGCGTAAAACCCAGGCGCCGATCGGACCGATCAGCCCGGTTTCCTCGGCAATTCTGATAAATCCCGCCGGCGGCACGATGCCCTGCTCCGGATGGTTCCAGCGGATCAACGCCTCCATGCCGGTCACCTGCCCGGTATGCAGATCCAGTTGCGGCTGGTAATAAAGCTCGAATTCCTCGCGCTCGATCGCCCTGCGCAAATCCGTTTCGATGCGCAGCCGTTCCTGCACCATCGCATTCATGTCGGGCGTATGGAATTGAAAGTTATTGCGGCCCTTGTCCTTGGCGTAATACATCGCAATGTCAGCCCGTTCCAGCAGCGCATCGGCAGTGCCGCCATCGAGCGGATAGACCGCCACGCCCATGCTGCAGGTCAGGAAAAAGTCCTGCTGCCTGAACGTGATTTCCTTGGTCACCGCTTCCATAATGCGTTGCAATGCCTCCCCGGTCAGGCTGACGTCCGACTGCTCGGGCAAGACCACCACGAACTCATCGCCGCCGAGACGCGCTACCGTATCGCTCTTGCGAATCGCCGCCTGCAACCGCTCGGAAATCGTCTTTAAAAAGCTGTCGCCGATCGTATGGCCGAAACTGTCGTTGATGAATTTGAAACGGTCGATGTCGAGGAACACGACCCACAGGCGGTGGCCCGATCGCTCGGCCGAGGCGAGCGCCTGGGTCAGCCGGTCACGCAACAGGGTCCGGTTAGGCAGCCCTGTCAATGCATCGTGCGTAGCCTGATGTTCGAGCGCCGCCTCATAATTTTTTATCGCCGTAATATCGTACTGGGATGCGACAAAATGCGTGACCGCGCCATGCACGTCTTTTACGGGCGCGATATACAGGTGATTCCAGAACAGTGTATTGTCTTTTCGGTAATTGCGCAGTACGGCATTTCCTTCGCGCTTTTCATGCAGCGCGAGGCGAATTTCCATCAGGCCCGGCTGGTCCTGGTCGCTTCGCTGAAGGAATTTACAGTTACTGCCAATTGCCTCGGCCGCGGAATAACCGGTAATCCGCTCAAATGCCGGGTTCACATATTCAATTAAAAAATCGGGCGCGGCGGCACTTGTGATGACCATCGCATTTGCGCTGGCCTCGATGGCCCGGTCCCGCAACTGGAAGGCCAGTGTCGTCTGTTCCAGCTCGCGAGTCAGATCGTCGCTTGTTTTTTCTAGGGAGTCGCCAGGGTGCGTCGATGTGCTTGATTGATGGTCGAGATGGGAAGGCATATGGCAATGTATAAATAGGTAATTGTCGTGCGGCCGGTTCACCGGCTTCACTAGACCGGTGGCAGGCGCCGGCACGCTGGCACCCGCATTCGCCGGTGACAGCTTGCGTCATTGCTCTCTGTCCACTTTTATGTGCAACGCCACACTACCATAAAAATTTCTTTTGAAGAACAGCAGCATGAACCTTGTCTAAAAATGGATGTGTAATCCGTCGTCCGGTTTGTGTTCCTGCCGCATTTTGGTTCTTGCCGCTTGACCGGCTGAGACCAGGGATCGCGCCGGTGCGGGGAAATACGCCAAGTCAGGATTTGGCCGCGGTCTTGCGCTTGCGCGGCGCCGCCGCTGCGGTCCTGGCCTTCGCTCTGGTTTTCGCCGGTGCTGCGGGGGCGGCTTTCGATTCCGATTCGGGCACCATGGCGGTATTCACTGCCTGCTTGAATTGATCCTGCAACATGTTCCACCACGCGGCCGGATTGGCGAACGGCGCGACCATGCTGCCTGGATCGAGCGGCAAACCGGGCGGCTCTGCCTTCTCCTGCTCCTGCGGCTTTTCCGCAGCCGGTGCGCCAAAGGAAAACGCCGATGAGAAGGCTGGATTATCGTCGGCCGCATGGTCCGGTGCGGAAGGTTTGACCATGGAGGTCATGCTTTCGCTCATGGACTGCAAGGTGGAAAGCGTCGCGCTTTGTACTTCAAGTGCCTGTATCGTGCCGCGTAACATGTTCATGTTCAGCGTGAGCCATGACTCCACCGCCTTCAGGTCGGCGATCTGCTTGTTGACATCATCAACAGAGAGCGAGGGCATGGCCATGCCGGGAATCTTCATGCCGCCCCACATATTCCGGACAAATTCAAGCGTGTCCGTCATCGCACCGACGCCCGGCATACCGGACATATTGGATTTCGACATTGCAATCCTCCGCATTAAAAGGTCTGGTTAGCGTAGCAGATAAAGCATACCAAGAACCTGCAATCGCCTCAATTGGTGAGAAATCTCAGAAGCGGCGCTGCGCCCTGCCTCTGCGCATCGCAGATCGCGCCGACGAAGGCGATGAACGTCGACCGACTTATCGCTGCGGCCGCACCATCGTACAGCTGGCTGGAAGCGCGGTGGAGGCCTCTGACAGGAAACGCTCGGTTTTAAAACCGTAGCCGCTTCCCTCATTATCGAAGCGCACGCCGCCCTCTCCTTTTTTTTGCATCACCGATACGTAGAGCGGCTGGATCAATTGATGGTCGCTCGCGCGCATCGTTGCATGATGGAATCCGTTTTGAAAACGTGCGCCTTCCAGCGCATGCGCCACGGCCACCGCCTCGGTACTCCTGGCGGTTTCGATCGCGCTGGCGAGCATCTCGATCATGATATGCATGCGCAGGTGTACGTAATCATCCTTCGCTTGCGGATAGCGCTGGCGGAAGTCGAGGTAAAACCTGTCGCTGCCGCGGTTCTTGTCGCTGCCGCCGACGTTTGGATGCCATTCCGCAACCGCGCGCACGGTACCGACCCCGGCATCGCCGATCGCGGCCGGCGCGCCAAGTCCGTTACCGTAAAAAGTATAAAACTTCACGTTGAGGCTGGCCTCCCTGGCGGCCCTTACCAGCAGCGTCAGGTCGTTGCCCCAGTTACCGGTGATGACCGTGTCGGCGCCGCTCGCCCTGATCTTGGCGATATACGGAGCAAAGTCCTTGATCTTGCCGATCGGGTGCAGTTCGTCTCCGACGATTTCAATATCGCTGCGCTTCGCGCCCAGTTGCGCGCGCGCCGCCTTGGCAATCTGGCGGCCGAAACTGTAATCCTGCCCGATCAGGTAAATCCGCTTCGCTTTTGCATCGTCGCGGACCACCTCGGTCAACGCGTGCATGCGCATGTCCGCATGCGCGTCGAAGCGAAAATGCCAGTAGCTGCATTTTTCAGTGGTCAGAATCGGGTCGACTGCCGAGTAATTTAAAAACAGCACGCGTCGATCGGGCACCCGCTCATTATGCTTGTTGATCGCATCGATCAGGGCACCGGCCACCGCCGAACTATTGCCCTGGACTACAAAGCGAATACGCTTATCGGTCAATTGCTTTAACTCGACCATCGATTCATCGACACTCTGCTTATTATCGAAAACCGACAACGCGAGCATATGCCTGCCATCCGGCAGTTTGACACCGCCGCGAGAATTGACCTTGTCGATCGCGAATTGCAAGTTGCGCGCCACCGCTTCGCCGGCATTGGCGAATGCGCCGGACATGCCGTCGATCATGCCGATCATGATCGGCTCCCTTTGGTTCGCCGCGCCATGCGCGGCGCCGGCTATCAACAATAACAGTACAGTGAAAAGGTGTTTCAGCATGGGGGCAGATAATTGTTTCAATTTAAGAATACCGTGTTACGTTGCTAACCGGTCAACTGTTCGCTGTAGCGACCGTTTGCAGAGCGGTCCGTTAGTGTACGTTACAACAGGGTGCCCCATCAGGGCGCTGAACTGTTTACACTAGCGGCATGCGTACTGATCCCCAGTCTTCCCGCTCCAGGCGCGCGCCTTCCGCCGTGCGCTGGATCGCCGTGCTGATCGCATCGGCGATCCTTCACCTGGTGATAATCGGATGGGTCAGTGACAGCATCACCCTGCCAAGCCAGTCTTTGCAAAGCCAGGCGCCGATCATTGCGCAGCTACGTACCGAGCAACCGGTGGTCGAAGCGCCAATTGCCAAGCCAGTACCGCCCCCGCCAAAGCCGGCCGTCAGGCCCAAGCCGCGCCGCCGCGCTTCGGCGG
>JAQGMO010000211.1 GCA_028292315.1 Herminiimonas sp.
GGGTACGAATGCGGTGCGCAGCTGTCCGCGCAATTGATCGCGCAATTCTTCGATCGACGAGATGATTTTCATGAAGCTGCCCTGAGGTATGTCGTTCGGCTGGGTCCGGCTACGCGGGAGAATAGGCCAGGCGCACGTAGATTGGCGCGAAGGGCTCCGCCTGCGTGATCTCGATCAAGGTTTCCTTGGCGAGTTCGAGCAGGGCGATGAAATTGACGACCAGGACCGGTACGCCGCGCGACGGATCGAACAGGTCGGCGAACTCGACGAATTTCGCCGATTGCAAGCGGCGCAGGATACCCGTCATATGTTCGCGCACGGACAATTCCTCGCGGCTGATGGTATGGTGCGCCGTCAGCTTCGCGCGCTTCATGACGTCGGCCCAGGCCGCTTGCAAATCAGCTGCGCTGACCTCGGGCTTGACCGTCTCCAGGCTTTGTTCGATGTAGATCTGGGTACGGACATAATCGCGGCCGAGTTGCGGAAGCGTATCGATCTGGTGCGCCGCCAGTTTCATTTGCTCGTATTCGAGCAGTCGCCGAACCAGTTCGGCGCGCGGGTCGCCGGCTTCCTCGCCGGTGTCGGCCTTGCGCATCGGCAGCAGCATGCGCGACTTGATCTCGATGAGCATGGCCGCCATCAACAGGTACTCGGCCGCCAGTTCCAGGTTGTGCACGCGGATCTGTTCGATGTATTCCAGGTACTGCAAGGTTACCTGGGCCATCGGGATATCGAGGATGTTGAAGTTTTGCTTGCGGATCAAATAAAGCAGCAGGTCGAGCGGACCTTCGAATGCCTCGAGAAAAACTTCCAGCGCATCGGGCGGAATGTACAGGTCGGTGGGCAGACGGAACAGCGGCTCGCCATACAGCCTCGCAAACCCGATGCCGTCGACCGTGTCCGGCGTGCTGTCACGCCGTCCGGCCAGCGCAAGCGCATCGGGCGACTGGACCGGGCTCACTTGCTTTTTCACGTGCTGCTTCGCGTGCTGTTCCGCGCCCACAATACTCAGAATTTGTTTTGATATACGTATGGTTGCTGCTTGACGCCTGATTCTTTGGTGCGCGCCTGGGTATCGAGATCGATCGGCGCCTTATCCCACAAGCGGGCGCGGCCGGCGCGCTGCCCTTCCTCCAAACCGGGGTTCTTGGTCTTGAGATCGGCCAGGAAACGCGTGATGTCGGACTGATAACCTTGAAATTGCTTGGTGAATGCCATGGTGGTTCGCAACGGGCTGTTGAATTAGGCGCTATTCTACCCTGACTTGTTCCTTAATCAGTGAAAGGGGAAACCATGCAGGGACCGATACGCGCCATTTTCGCATTGGCCTGCGCTGCTCTGGCGGCAGGCTGCGATCAGCAGGGCCGTCCAATCCAGGAATTCGGGCTGGATAAACTGGCAAAAGGGGTGTCGACCGAATCGGATGTGCGGATGGCGATGGGTCAGCCGGATACCGTGCGGGATGAGGCGGACGGCAGGCGTAGCCTGGAATACCCGAAGGGGCCGGAAGGGCATCGCACGTGGGTATTTATTATCGGTAACGACGGCAGGCTCGAGGCATACAGTCAGGTGTTGACCGAGCAGAATTTCGGCAACGTCAAGGTTGGCATGAGCAAGGATGCGGTACGCCGCCTGCTGGGTCGTCCGCGCACTACGGTCCAGTTCCGGCTCAAGAATGAGGAGGTATGGGATTGGCGATATCGCGATCCGGCCAATATCCCGCGCCTGTTCAATGTGCACTTCGATATCGATAGCGGCAACGTGGTGCGCACTTCGGCCTCGGACGATCCGCAGCACGCTTCCTGATCCCGGCGCGCTCTAGACAGCCGGGAGCCGGGCGCGGGCGATCGCGTCGGCCAGGGTTGTCGACGCAGTCAGCGGCGCAGCACGCGACGCATTACGGTGGGCGCCGGTTCACGCGGATTGGCATGCGTGTACTCCAGTTCCAGCGCCGGTTCGAAGCCATACGCCGCATAGAGATCAAGCAATCTTGATTGGTCGGACCGGACCGCGATCCGCAACTCATTGATATCGGATAGCTGCGCGCAGTGGATTACCGCTTCCAGCAGATCCTGCGACAGGTGATGGCCGCGATAGGCCGGCAGTATGCCCATTCGCAGGATTTCCCAGACGCCGGTTTCAGTTTCCAGCGGCAGCCAGCGCACCGAACCGGCCGGTTCGCCGTCGACCAGCAGGATGTATCCGCCGCCGCGCTGCAATTGACGCAGCACGGCGTCAGGGCTCTCGCGGTGGCCGCTGGAACTCCGCGCGACCCGATCGGCCCAGCAGGCGCGCGTCATGTCGGCAATCAGGCCGGCATCGTCGGCGGTGGCTTCTCGCACCAGCATTTCCATCGCAGTCATGCTCATGTGATTCAACTGACCCGCATCCCCGGTTGGGCTCCCGGCCACGGGTTCAGGATATAAATTCCCGGATTGGCTTTTTCATCGGCGGCCGAGGCGGCCAGCACCATGCCTTCCGATATGCCGAATTTCATCTTGCGCGGCGCCAGGTTGGCTACCAGCACCGTCAGCTTGCCGACCAGCTGTTCCGGCTGATAGGATGACTTGATGCCGGAGAAGACATTCCGCAAGCGGCCTTCGCCGGCATCGAGAGTCAGGCGCAGCAGCTTGTCGGAACCCTCGACCGCTTCGCAGGCGACGATCTTCGCGATGCGCAAATCGACTTTTGAAAAGTCGCCGATCTGGATTTCCGGTGCAATCGCTTCAATATCCGACTGCGCGGGGGCGGCGCCGGCTGCTGCGGCGCCATTGGTGACGGGGGCCACGGCCGCAGCCGGCGCGCCAGCTGTTTCAGGCACGTCAAACAGGCGATCCAGCATCTTCGGATCGACCCGCGTCATCAGGTGCGTGTACGCATTGACCCGATGTCCATCGGGCAGCGGACGGTCCACGTCGCCCCAGGCCAGCGCTTCGATATTGAGCAGGGCTTCCACCTGCCGCGCCAGTTCCGGCAAAACAGGCTTCAGATAAATGGTCATGATCCTGAATGCTTCGAGCAGGCGGCTGCATACTTCCTGCAGCGCGGCTTCCTTGGCGGGATCCTTCGCCAGTTCCCACGGCTTGTTCGCATCGACATAGGCATTGACCGCATCGGCTTCTTCCATCACCGCGCGCAGCGCCTTCCCGTATTCGCGGTTTTCATAAAGCGTGCCGATCGTTTCGGCAGCGTCGCGCAGGCGGAACAGGAACGGGTCCGAGGTGGTCGCCCAGCCGGTGGCAACCCGGCCGTCGAACCGTTTTGCAATGAAGCCGGCGGCCCGGCTCGCTATATTGATGTACTTGCCGATCAGGTCGCTGTTCACGCGCGCCACGAAGTCATCGGGATTGAAATCGACGTCTTCGACTTTTGCGCTCAGCTTGGCCGCGATGTAATAACGCAACCATTCGGGATTCATGCCGATTTCAAGATAGCGCAGCGGTGAAATGCCGGTGCCGCGCGACTTCGACATTTTTTCGCCGCTGACGGTGATGAAGCCATGCACGAACACATTGTTCGGCGTTTTCAATCCGGCAAAATGCAGCATCGCCGGCCAGAACAGCGTATGGAAATAGGTGATGTCCTTGCCGATGAAATGATATTGCTCGGTATCCGGATCGGCCATGAAGGCATCATAGTCGCGCCCGGTCTTGTTGAAATAGTTTTTCAGCGAGGCCAGGTAACCGATAGGCGCGTCCAGCCACACATAAAAATATTTGCCCGGCGCATCGGGAATCTCGATCCCGAAATAGGGCGCGTCGCGGCTGATATCCCAGTCGCCCAGGCCATTGTCGCCTTCCAGCCATTCGCGCGCCTTGTTGGCGACTTCCGGCTGAAGCCGCTTCGGGTCGAGCGCCCATTCACGCAGGAACGCGCCGCATTTCGGATCGGACAAGCGGAAAAAATAATGCTCGGACGATTTTCTCACCGGGGTCGCGCCGGTCAGCGTGGAATACGGATGGATCAATTCGGTCGCGGCATAGACCGCGCTGCATACTTCGCAGGAATCGCCGTACTGGTCCTTGGCGCCGCATTTCGGGCACTCGCCCTTGATATAACGGTCCGGCAAGAACATTTCCTTGACCGGGTCATAAAACTGTTCAACCGTCTTGGTCGTGATCAGGCCGGCGTCGTCGCGCAGACGGCGATAGATTTCACGCGAGAGTTCATGATTTTCCTCGCCATCGGTCGAATGCCAGTTATCGAAGGCGATATGAAAGCCGTCCAGGTATTGCTTTCGGCCGGCGGCAATATTCGCTACGAACTGCTGGGGCGTAACGTTTGCTTTCTCGGCGGCAATCATGATCGGTGCGCCATGCGCATCGTCGGCGCCGACGAAATTGACTTCATTGCCCTGCATGCGCTGGAACCGCACCCAGATATCGGCCTGGATATATTCCATGATATGGCCGATATGAAAGGCGCCGTTAGCGTAGGGCAGGGCGGTGGTGACGAACAGCTTGCGTGGCGATGGGATGCTCATGGACGGTGGTGCGCAATGAATAAAGCAGTGATTTTAGCAGTGCTCGACGGTTTCTCGTGTTGATCTCGCGGCAAATCGCGCCCTGAAGCGGTTCATGGGGGCGGCGCAAGGGGCGTCGACGCGGTAAAATGATGTTTTCACCTAAACCATTTAACGGCTTTGTCTACCAAGGCCGTTTTTATTTGCCATCATGACAGTTCGCACTCGTTTTGCTCCCAGCCCGACCGGTTTTCTCCACCTGGGCGGCGCCCGCACCGCGCTCTTCGCATGGGCGTATGCCCGCCGGTTTGGCGGCACCTTTATTTTGCGCGTGGAAGATACCGATCTCGAACGCTCGACGCCGGAAGCGGTGGAGGCGATATTGCAAGGCATGGAGTGGCTCGGGCTGCAACATGATGAAGGCCCGTTTTACCAGATGCAGCGGATGGACCGCTATCGTGAAGTGCTGGCGCAGATGCTGGACGACGGCTCGGCTTATTATTGTTATGCCTCGCCCGAGGAAGTGGAAGCAATGCGCGAGCGCCAGCGCGCGGCCGGCGAAAAGCCGCGCTACGACGGCACCTGGCGGCCGGAACCGGGCAAGACCCTGCCGCCGGTGCCCGAGGGGCGCAAGCCGGTGGTGCGTTTCCGGAATCCGCTCGATGGCGACGTGAGCTGGGACGATGCGGTCAAGGGCGCCATCACCATCTCGAACCGCGAGCTGGACGACCTGGTCATTGCGCGGCCGGACGGCACCCCAACCTATAATTTCTGCGTGGTGGTGGATGACTGGGACATGCGCATCTCGCATGTCATTCGCGGCGACGATCATGTCAACAACACGCCGCGCCAGATCAATATCCTGAAAGCGCTGGGCGCGACCTTGCCGGTGTATGGACACGTGCCGATGATACTTGGCTCCGATGGCGAAAAATTATCGAAGCGGCACGGCGCGGTCAGCGTGATGGATTATCCGGCCCAGGGCTATTTGCCGGAAGCCATGCTGAATTACCTGGCGCGGCTGGGCTGGAGCCACGGTGATGAAGAAATTTTCTCGATGGAACAGTTCTGTGCCTGGTTCGATCTCGACCACCTGTCGAAATCGCCGGCGCAATTCAATCCGGAAAAGCTGGCATGGCTGAATAATCACTACATCAGGCAGGCCGACGATGCGCGGCTCGAGCGGCTTGCGCGTCCGCGCATGGAAAGCGAAGGTGCCGATTTCAACAATGCGCCGCCATTGCAGGCCGTGGTCGCGCTGATGAAAGAGCGCGCCAACACCATCAGTGAGCTGGCGGATGCGGCCATGCTGTTCTATCGTCAGCCTGCGCCGGATGCGGCACTGCTCGCGCAGCATGTGACCGAAGCCGTGAAGCCGGCGCTGGCGCAGTACGCCGACCGCTGCAAGACCGTGACATGGAGTCGTGAAGCCTTGTCGGCGATGCTGAAGGAAGTGCTGGCTACGCACAAGCTGAAGATGCCGCAACTGGCGATGCCTTTGCGCCTGATGCTTACAGGACAATTGCAAACGCCTTCGATCGATGCGGTAGTGGAATTGTTTGGGCGCGATACCGTGCTGGCGCGTCTCGACAAGTTTCTCGCTTAGTTTTTACTTATTTCGCCCAGACGATTTACATCGCAGCAAACTCTTTGCTATACTCTCGCTTCTACGACGCAAGGGGGGTATAGCTCAGCTGGGAGAGCGCTTGCATGGCTTGCAAGAGGTCAGCGGTTCGATCCCGCGTACCTCCACCACCAGCTAACGAAGTTGTAGAGTATTAGCT
>JAQGMO010000214.1 GCA_028292315.1 Herminiimonas sp.
TCATGGCTGTTTTCTGTGTCTTATGTGAACAGCTGGTTCTGAGACTCGAACCTGGCCCTTTACGTTCAATAATTTCCTTGGAGAACTCAAATGATCGTGAATAAAAAATCGCCCGCTGACCGAATATCTTCCACTCCGGCAAATATTACTCCACACCTTAGCGCGAACCCTATGTCAGAGGTAGCGGCCCAGGTGTTGAAAGACATAGTCGCGCGGAACAATGACGCACCTGATGCCAATGAGACCGGCATAAAACAGGCTTCCAGTTCGATGGCTGGCAAGCCCAACGCCACGCCGGCCGGGCAATTGCAACAGGGAGAGGACATCTTGTCAAAACCGCGTCCATTCAAGGGTCTTCGAAACGTGTAATTCTATTGGCCTGACCCGGTACGTTGCCACGCAATAGCTGGCCGTGGCGATAAGCCGGGACCCTGCCGTTGCCGGGACTCTGGAAGAATCGTCAATATTTTTTCCGGCGCTGGATGTCCGGTCGGCCTTCGATTGACTTATCCAGGTCAAAATATTCATCTTTCTCTATGCTTTTCAGTCCAGCCAGACCGGAACAGTTCACCAAAGTGAGCGATATTCGGTACACTCTGCATATCTACCACGCCGGTGTGCATGAACTGGTCTATGAACGCGTCTGCCGATAAGCCCTTTACCGAGAACGTTTTTTCTATCGCCCGCCAGAAAGAAGTCGCTGCTGCCTTGCGCGCCGCGTTACCTGAAGGCTGCGTCCTGTTTAACGAAGAAGATACGCGCCCTTATGAATGCGACGGTTTGGCTGCGTATCGGCAGTTGCCGATGGTCGTGGTGCTACCGAATACCGAAGCCCAGGTAGTCGCTATCCTGCGAGTCTGCCATTATTTGAAGGCGCCGATCGTGCCGCGCGGCGCCGGCACAGGCCTGTCCGGCGGCGCGCTGCCGATTGCCGATGGCGTGGTGTTATCCACCGCGCGCCTGAACCGGATTGTCCGGCTTGATCCCTATACCCGTTGCGCCGTGGTGCAACCGGGCGTACGCAACCTGGCGATTTCAGAAGCCGCCGCCGTGCATGGCCTGTACTATGCTCCCGATCCCTCTTCCCAGATCGCCTGTACCATCGGCGGCAACGTCGCGGAAAATTCCGGCGGGGTGCATTGTCTGAAATATGGGCTGACCATCCATAACGTGTTGCGGGTCCGCATGGTCACGATGGAAGGCGAAATTGTCGAACTCGGCGGCGAGGCACTCGATGCGCCCGGGCTCGACCTGCTGGCGGTCTTTATCGGCTCGGAAGGCATGCTGGGCGTGGTCACTGAAGTGACGGTGCGGCTGATACCGAAACCGCAAACGGCGCGCGTGATCATGGCTTCGTTCGACGATGTGGTCAAAGGCGGTAACGCAGTGGCCAGCATCATCGCGGCCGGCATTATTCCGGCCGGACTGGAAATGATGGACAAGACCAGTTCGCGCATGGTCGAACCATTCGTCAAGGCTGGCTATGACATCGATGCCGAAGCGATCCTGCTGTGCGAGTCGGATGGCATACCGGAAGAAGTCGAGGAAGAAATCGCGCGCATGACGGAGGTATTCAGGCATTCCGGTGCTACCGCCATCGCGGTCTCGCGGACGGAAGCAGAGCGCCTGAAATTCTGGTCGGGGCGCAAAAACGCATTCCCGGCGGCTGGCCGCATCTCGCCCGATTATTACTGCATGGACGGCACCATCCCGCGCAAGAAGCTTGCCGAGGTGCTGATGCGGATCACGCAGATGGAAACCAGGTATGGTCTGCGCTGCGCCAATGTATTCCATGCCGGCGACGGCAATCTGCATCCGCTGATCCTGTTCGATGCGAATCAGCCCGGCGAATTTCATCGGGCGGAATTGTTCGGCGCCGAGATACTGGAGTTATGTGTCGAGGTCGGCGGCACGATCACCGGCGAGCACGGCGTAGGCATCGAGAAAATCAATTCGATGTGCGTACAATTTTCACAGGCCGAGCTCGACGCATTCCGGGCCGTCAAGCAGGCTTTCGACAGCGCATTTCTACTGAACCCCGACAAGGCGATCCCGACCCTGCGGCGTTGCGCCGAATACGGCAAGATGCATGTCAAGAACGGTCAATTGCAATTTGCCGACCTGCCGCGTTTTTAACCAGGAATCGAATCAGCGATGGACGAGGCTTTACAACAATTCAGGGGCCGCATAAACGCCTCTAGCGCCGACGGCTCGCCGCTGGTAATCCGCGGGAACAGCAACAAGGACTGGCAGGCATTGAAGTATTTCCGCGACAGCGTTATTACGGCCAGCGCCAATCGCATGCCGTTACGCCTGCGCGGCAGCGGCAGCAAGGACTGGTATGGACAGCCATTGCAGGGCGAGTTGCTGGAAACCGCGGATTACAGCGGCATCGTAGAATACGAGCCGACCGAACTCGTGATCACCGCGCGCTGCGGCACGCCGCTGTCGGAGATCGACGCAGCACTGGCGGAACAGAACCAGATGCTGGCGTTTGAACCGCCGTATTTCGGACCGGAGGCCACGATAGGCGGTGTCGTCTCGAGCGGGCTGGCGGGACCACGGAGGCAGGCGGTCGGGGCCGTGCGCGACTTCGTGCTGGGCGCGACCCTGATGGATGGCAAGGGCGATATCCTGCATTTCGGTGGGCGGGTCATGAAGAATGTCGCCGGATACGACGTGTCGCGCCTGCTGGCCGGCGCCATGGGCACGCTTGGCATCCTGCTCGAGGTATCGCTGAAGGTGTTGCCGAAACCGTATGCCGAGGTTTCGCTGCGTTTCGAAATGAACCAGGCCGAAGCCATCCGCAACTTGAACCTGTGGGGCGGACAGCCGCTGCCGATTTCGGCCAGCGCCTGGAACGACGGAGTGCTGGTGGTGCGCCTGTCAGGCGCGCAGGCGGCGCTGCAGGCGGCGCAAACGCGCATGGGCGGCGAAGACATGCCGCAGGCGAAAGCGTTCTGGATTGCCTTGCGCGAGCAGTCGAACGGGTTTTTCAAGGCGGCGGCGCAGCAGCCGGACAGCGCCTTGTGGCGGCTGTCGGTGCCTTCGGCAACGCCGCCGCTGGCGCTGCCGGCGCCGCCGCTGCTGGAATGGGGGGGCGCGCAACGCTGGCTGGTAACCGATGCCGGCGCCGCCGATATCCGGGCCCAGGCAGCAGCCGCAGGCGGCCATGCAACCCTGTTCAAAGGCGGCGACAAGAGCGCCGGCGTGTTTCATCCGCTGGCGCCTGCCGTCGCAAAAATTCATCGCAACCTGAAAAAAGCCTTTGATCCGGCCGGCATATTCAATCCCGGACGGATGTACACAGAATTCTGACCATGCAAACCAATCTCGCTGATTTCATCAAACACACGCGCGAAGGAAAAGAGGCCGATGCCATCCTGCGCAACTGCGTGCATTGCGGCTTTTGCACGGCTACTTGCCCGACCTATCAATTGCTGGGCGATGAGCTCGACGGCCCGCGCGGCCGCATCTACCTCATCAAGCAGGTATTGGAGGGCAAGCCGGCCACCGCCAAAACGCAGTTGCACCTGGACCGCTGCCTGACTTGCCGCAATTGTGAAACCACTTGTCCATCCGGCGTGCAGTACGGACGCCTGGTTGACATAGGCCGCAAAATCGTCGAAGTACAGGTGCCGCGCCCACTGGGGCAGCGCGTGCTGCGGACTGCGCTGAAACAGGTCTTGCCGCGTAAGTGGCTATTCACGCCGGCGATGAAAGCGGGGCAGGCGGTGCGCGGGCTATTGCCGAAGTCCCTGCAAAACAAGGTGCCGCCAAAACAGGATGCGGGCGCCTGGCCCTCCCGCCAGCATGCGCGCAAGATGCTGCTGCTTGACGGTTGCGTGCAGCCGGCGATGGCGCCCAACATCAACGCGGCGGCCGCGCGCGTATTCGATGCGCTCGACGTGCAACTGGTGATTGCGCCGGGGGCAGGCTGCTGTGGCGCGATCCGCCATCACCTGAATGATCACGACGCCGGTTTGAAGGATATGCGGCGCAATATCGATGCCTGGTGGCCGCTGGTCGAAGCCGGGGCGGAAGCGATCGTAATGACGGCGTCCGGCTGCGGCGTGACGGTAAAGGATTATGGCCATATGCTGGCGCACGATCCGGCCTATGCGGAAAAGGCTGCGCGCATTTCCTTGCTGACCAAGGACTTGAGCGAGTTGCTGTACGAATTCGATAGCGCGCTGCAGGCAAAGTTAAATGGAAAAATCGGGAAACGCGTCGCCTGGCATCCGCCTTGCACCTTGCAGCATGGGCAACAAATTCGCGGCAAGGTCGAGGGTATTCTGCGTGCTGCCGGGGTCGATGTGCAGCTCTGCAACGACAGCCACTTGTGCTGCGGTTCGGCAGGCACCTATTCGGTGCTGCAGCCGGAACTGTCTTATAAACTGCGCGACGACAAACTGGCAAATCTCCAGGCCGGTAATCCCGAGCTGATCGTATCCGCCAACATCGGCTGCCTGACTCATCTGCAATCGGGAACCGCAACACCGGTAAGGCATTGGATCGAGCTGATCGACAGTGCGCTGGCACGGGCCTGATCATCACCAATCGCGCGGGTACCAGGGGGACCAATCGCGCGGGCCGTCATTCCCGGCATCGCAAATTGACCGCACGCGTATCGCTTGCAGTCGATTTGCCGCGCGTACCACGCATGCGCTTCCCAGCAATGCTTTATTCATCTGCGCGCTTCCCGGATATTCCCGGTTGCTTGCAAAGAACATGTGGGCCCGCACTACGGACCAGGTTTTTCATCGTTGCCGGATTAATTTGAACGTCCTGTAAGGCTGGCCTACATATTGCGCTAACTTTCAGATCCGGTACGGCTGCTGGCGTAGGCCGCGCCTTCATCGTCGGCACTGTCTTCATCGAACGAATCATGAACTACGACTTTGGTCAGGGGCGCTTCCCCCTCGTCCTCTTCGCTGCTGGTGTCGTCGGTTTGCAAGTAACGTCCATGCCATGAGCTATGTTCCTTGCCATCACCGGTGCTGCCGCGGGTGCTGTTGAAACGGGATTCATAGCCGGGTTTTGCATCGGCGGGAAGTGGAAACTGTTCCGCTTCGCTACCGGAATCGCTGCTGGTGCCGTC